>CAZOMM010000006.1:0-33212 GCA_964581165.1 uncultured Coriobacteriaceae bacterium | reverse complement strand
TCACTTAGTGTGGCCAGCGGCCGTCACCTAAACTGACCAGCACCCAGAACACCCAAACCAGCCAGCACCCAGCACCTAGACTGGCTGTCCACCCAAAGTGGCTGTCACTTAGTGTGGCCAGCGGCCGTCACCTAAACTGACCAGCACCCAGAACACCCAGACCAGTCAGCACGCAAAGCACCTAGAACTGACGTAAAAATCTCATGTCGCCCTCAACAAGCATTCTCAAATCCGGAACCTTGTACTTAAGGCAGGCGATTCTTTCGGCTCCCATACCAAAGGCAAAGCCCGAAAACTCCTCTGGGTCGATATCCACAAAGCCAAAGACATTGGGATCTACCATGCCGCAACCCAAGACCTCAACCCAGCCTGTGCCCTTGCAAAATCTGCATCCCTCACCGTGACAAATCTCACAGCTTACATCCAACTCGGCAGAAGGCTCTGTAAATGGAAAGAAGTGCGGACGAAACCTTGTTTGTCTATCGGGTCCAAACATCTGCTTGCAAAAAAAGCTAAGCGTTCCCTTAAGATCCCCAAAGCTAACATTGCGATCTACAACAATGCCTTCGACCTGCGTAAACTGCGGCAGATGCGAAGGGTCGGGAACATCCTTGCGATAGACCTTGCCGGGTGCAACAACATAAATTGGCGGTCGCTGGGCCTCCATTGCATGGATTTGTACACCAGATGTTTGAGTACGAAGAAGAACATCCGACTCTCCCCTAACATTGGTTTGAGCACCAGATGCATCTTTTACATAAAAGGAATCAGCCAGACCGCGAGAAGGATGGTCTGGCGGAGTATTAAGTGCTTCAAAGTTGTAATAAGTGGTCTCGACCTCAGGACCCGAAACAACACTGTATCCAAGGCCTACAAAAATGTCGCAGATCTGAGAAACAACATTGGCAATTAGGTGCCTAGATCCTATAGGCCTTACACGTCCGGGAAGGCTTATGTCTATGGCCTCGTCTGCCATTTGCTGTCTAAGCTCTATAGCCGATAGCTCTTCAAACCTTGCAGATAGGGCCTCTTCTATACTTTTACGAGCGGTGTTAGCCGACTTGCCAACCTCGGCCTTTTGCTCTTTTGGAATCTCTGACAACAAACGCAGGATCGCAGTTAAGGAACCTTTTTTACCAAGTATCGAGACCCTAAGCGAATCGAGTTCTTCTGTGCTTGATGCTTTGGCAATCGATTCCAAAGCATCACTGTAGATAGTCTCGATCGTCTCAAGTACAGACATCTTGTAGTGCCTCCCAGCTTAAATCTTGTAGTGCCTCCCAGCTTAAGACTTTTCATAAAAGTTCGGGCGCTGCGGCGGCCCAAAATGAGTCCGGCCGAAAATCGCCCGATGTCTGATTATCGCAGAATCTAGCTCTAGCCCACTGTCTATCGAAGTGTCTAGCCGGTGCATGCTGTAGAATCTTCGGACAGGTGTTATCACCTCTATCCTTTAAGCGTCTTTATAAAAGGGAGGTTTAGAATACCTACAACGAAGCTTTGTATGAATCAAATGATGTCGCTGGTTATCATCACTGACTATCTTGATCAAAAATTTCCCACAGAATAGTATTAGTTTAGAAGCACTTATTCATTTTTAAATGCTTTTAAAAATGAATAAGCTCAGCTCTTTTATAAATTTAGTAGGTTAAACTTGCATATGGCAATCGAAGTAAGCTGAAAAGATACTTTGATTAGGAGTTTGCTCTATAGCAAGTCCTGCAATAAGTAATGCGATAAAAACGCAATTATTTAGTTGGAGAGGGATGCATCTTGGGGTCATCACGACTCGCCGTCATTCAATCAAAGCTGGATCAAGAGTTTGGGACAACATACAAGCCTAAGCTCATAGCTAAGCAGCCCAAGCTTTTTAGTCCAGGAATGCTTCGGCTTATATCAAAAGCTGAGCGAACCTTTACTAGGATCGACGAACATATAGGCAATAGTAAATTTCTCGATTGTGTTTGCTGTACTTTGTTGAACTTAGAAGCAATATGCTCGGCAATTATCGATGGAGCAGATGCCGACTTATTTGAGCTACTGCTTTACGATATCAAAAAGCGCAATGTATCCAAGCAAAGCGAAGTTCGTGTCTACAGCTCAACGTCAAAGCGAGCCATCCAATATCATGATTATCTAGAGAAGCACAACTCATGCTCAAATATGGATGACTTTGTGTTTGATCGAGACTCTGTTATGCGCATGTACGAGGAGCTTAATTACCCCAGCGAATCGCGCTTTGACAGGCAGTATCGTTCGGCAAATGATAGTCTTTTTGATAACAGCTATACGCCTCGACACCAGCTTGTAGCAGCCGATCGCATAGAAGAGTACATGGAAGATCTGTTTAATTTTTGCAACACCGATTACTACACTCCACAGATCCAGGCCGGGTTATCTCATTTTCAGCTTGAATATATTAGGCCCTTTAGAATTCACGGCGAAGCCTTAGCGAGACATATTTCATATGCGATATACGCTAAGCGAAACTTCACCCAAAATGTAATGGTTACCGTGGCCATAGAATCGCTGAGAAGAATCGACGATCCACAAGACGATCTTAAGGCCGATCAAGACAGTCCCATAAAACAAAATCCACTAGAGCTGTGGGTCTATCATGGTGCCAATATGCTTATTAGACAGGCCGAGATGATAGAGAAGATTGAGCAAACATATGCTTCGATAGAAAAAGATTGGCGCAGCAAGGTTAGCAAGGTTAGACGCGACGATATCTGTGATATCTTGCTGCACGATCTTTTGGCTCATCCAATAATCAATGCAAAGTACGTTGCCGAGAGATGCGACAAGACTCTTCCGGCCGCTAACGATGCTCTTAAAAAACTGGTGAACTCAAACATTTTGACACCAATAGACAAAAGAAAGCGAAATAGATATTTCTATGCAGTTGATATTCTCGACTTCTATCGCTCGCTTTTGAACGGTCTTGTGCCTCAGGAGTGGCTACCAAAATCTGCACCATAAAAAGATCCGCTGCCGGGCGTGAGGCCTGGGCGCGGGGCGCAGGATCCGGGCGCGGAGCCTAGACACCGGGCGCGGGGTCCGAGCGCGGGTCCGGGCACAGGGCCTGGGCGCGGGGCGCAGAGACCGGGCATGAGGCCTAGGCACCGGGCACAGGGTCCGGGCGCGCTAGAGACTCATCCTCCATTAAAAACGTGCCATACTCGGCACACCACTAAAAAAGATCCCCGCCGGGAGCGAATCCGACGGGGATCTCGGGTCTATAAGTTTGCTCTAGGTCTCTCTTACCTAGGTGTCTCTTACCTAGGGGTCTCTTACCTAGTGCCTCCTACATCATTCCCATTCCGCCACCCTGAGCTGCAGCTGCTACAGCAGCAGGATCTGGATCTTTGGGGATGTCGTTAATGGTGGCCTCGGTGATGAGAATCATTGCAGCCACAGAAGCGGCATTTTGCAAAGCAGAGCGAACAACCTTAACTGGATCGATAACACCCATGTCTACCAGATTGCCAAACTCACCATTCTCGCAGTTGAGACCCTCTCCAGCAGGCAGGCCTTTGACTTTCTCAACGATAACGGAACCCTCAAAGCCCGCATTGTTAGCGATGGTGCGTAGCGGAGCCTCGAGCGAACGACGGATGATGTCAACACCAACCTTTTCGTCATCATTCTTGATCTCTACCTTATCTAGAGCACACACAGCGTCGAGCAGCGCAATTCCACCTCCGGGAACAATTCCCTCCTCAACAGCTGCACGTGTTGCCTGCAAGGCATCCTCAATGCGCGACTTCTTCTCCTTGAGCTCAACCTCGGTAGCAGCACCAACCTTGATAACGGCAACGCCACCGGAGAGCTTAGCAAGACGCTCCTCAAGCTTCTCACGATCAAAGTCAGAGTCGGTAATGTCAATTTCGGCCTTAATCTGTGAAATACGAGCCTTAATCTCATCAGGATTGCCGGTTCCATCAACAATGGTGGTGGTGTCCTTGCTAACCTTAACGGTCTTGGCATGACCAAGCTGATCAACTGTGGTCTCAGAAAGCTTCATGCCTAGATCTTCAGTTATTACCGTACCACCGGTGACAATTGCAATGTCCTCAAGCATCCTCTTGCGGCGATCGCCATAACCAGGAGCCTTAACAGCAACAATATTGAGGGTTCCACGCAGCTTGTTGAGCAGCAGGGTTGCCAGAGCCTCGCCCTCCAAATCCTCGCAGATAATCAGCATCGGACGGCTAGCTTGCATGACCTGCTCCAGCAAAGGCAGCAAATCTTGAATCGAAGAAATCTTTTGGCTGGCAAGCAGGATGTAGGGATCGTTAAGAACTGCCTCCATGCGCTCCATGTCGGTTGCCATGTAGGGAGAGATATATCCCTTATCAAACTGCATACCCTCAACAGTATCGATATCGATACCAAAAGTCTGTGAATCCTCAACAGTGATAACACCATCGTTGCCAACAATGCCCATGGCCTCGGCGATCTTGGATCCAATCTCCTCATCGTGTGCCGAGATGGTACCAATATTGGCAATTTGATCCTGGCTGGTTACCTCGGTCGAAGTCTCCTTGATGTGATCGACAACAGCATCTACTGCCTTTTCGATACCCCTGCGGATGGCTAGCGGATTTGCACCAGCGATAACATTGCGCAGACCCTCTTTTACGATAACGTCGGCCAGCAAAGTGGCGGTTGTGGTGCCATCACCAGCAGCATCGTTGGTTTTAACAGCTACCTCACGAACAAGCTGAGCGCCCATGTTCTCCACAGGATCCTCAAGCTCAATTTCTTTGGCAACAGTCACACCGTCGTTGGTGATAGTTGGAGCACCATAGCTGCGCTCAAAAGCAACGTAACGACCCTTGGGGCCAAGAGTAACTTTAACGGCATTCGAGAGCTTGGTAACACCTGCAGCAAGGCTCTCTCGTGCATCGGTATCGAACTTAATGTTCTTAGCCATTTCTCACATTTCCTCTCTTGGATGAAGTTTCATTTACATCATTTGTAACAAGTCTTTGCTAAGCCTTTATAACTAGCCCTTTGTGGCTAACCCCTTGTGACTAGCTCTTTGTAACTAGCCTTCGACCACTGCGTAGATGTCGTCAGCACGAAGGATGATGTAATCCTCCTCGTCTACGGTGACTTCGGTTCCGCCATATTTGCTATAAATGACGATGTCGCCCTCGTTCACATTTGGAGCAACTAGGTTGCCGTTGTTGTCGAGCTTACCCTCTCCAACAGCTACAACCTTGCCGCGCTGTGGCTTTTCTTGTGCAGTGCTCGCAATCAGAATGCCCGACTTTGTCTTAGTCTCGGCATCATCCTGCTTGACGATCACCCTGTCACCCAGTGGCTTCAGATTCATTTCCGCTTACCTCCTAGACAAGACTCGATATACATCGAAATCAACTATTTCAAGGCTTTTCGTAATACTTTGAGTTTGTTTGTGTTTTGAGCTTGTTGGAAATCTGGAATTTTTAGCAAACTCTTTACTCAAGTGTTAGCACTCTGCCTCGTCGACTGCTAACAGCTGAGGAGTATGCGCCTCTGCAACTTTTGTTTCAATAACTTTTCTAAAAAAAGGTAATCCCTATGGGTAAACGGGCACAGCAGACAGACTGTGACACAGCATCACCATAAGAAATAGAATCTCTATGGAGACTCTATGCTAAACCAGAATTGGCACGATTATTGAAAGGGTGCGCAGAATTCACACCCTTTGTTGAAAACCTACCGCTGTTGAAACTTGCTCTTTAACTCCATATCAACAGTGGTTTAGCATAGAGAACAAAATAACGATGACGACGCGTTTACGGCGCCGCCGTTTGAGAAGGAGGCGCAAGCGCGTGAAAAATAAAAATAAGACCACAGCTTATCTAGGAGCAATTGCAGGCATTGTACTTGGCATTGTGGTAGCGCTTTTAATGCCATTTGCAGGCCTTGATACACAGGCATCTTTGACTTTTGGGATTCTTGTCTGGGCCATTATCTGGTGGGTTTTAAATATTTTGCCAGAGATGCTAACCGCTTTTATTATGGCGGTGCTTTTTATTGCAGTAGCTGATGTGCCAGCCGATAGTGTTTTTTCTTCATTTGCAAGCGAGACCTGGTGGCTTTTGCTGGCAGCCTTTGGTTTGGGTGTTGGCATGAAAGAAAGTGGCTTGCTTATACGTATAGCCCACGGAGTGCTCGGTCGCTTTGCTCCACGTTTTAAAAGTCAGGTGTTTGCACTTATTGCATCGGGTACGGTGCTGGGACCCTTTATCCCGAGTATGACAGCTAAGCTCGCAGTGCTCGAGCCGCTTGCCATGGGCATTGGCGATTCGCTTAATTATCAGCGCAAAGGCCGTCAAATGAATGGCTTATTTCTTGCGGCACTAACCGGCGTGCGAACTATAGGCCCAGCTATTATCAGCGCTTCGATAATAGGATATGCATTGCTTGCCTTTTATCCCGATGAGATACAGTCGCGCTTTAATATGGTGAGCTGGTTTTTAGCTGCCCTGCCTTGGTTTGTGGTAACAAGCTGCTTGAATTATGCGGCTATTGTGCTGTTGTATGGTCCGCGAGATAAACGAGACAAAAAAGGTAAAAGAGGCAAAAAGGAGGCTGCGCATCCCTCCACACATCCCCCTACAGACTCTCCTGCACGCCCTTCTCATAAACAAGACCTTGGACCCATGACAAGCCGCGAGAAAAAGATGCTTGCCATAATTACAACTACGGTGCTGCTTTGGATACTTGAACCTCTCCACGGCATACCCTCTGCAGCAGTGGCCCTTGGTGGCACAGCCGTATTGCTTGCCTGTGGTGTGTGTTCAACCAAAGAATTTAAGACCGGCATGAACTGGGAAAGCCTGCTGTTCATCGGCATAGTTATGAGTCTTTCCTCGGTATTTAGCTACACCGGCATCGATGATTGGATAGTAACTCTGATCGAGCCCACCATTGAACAGCTGGCCTTCTCTCCCTTTGTATTTATTGCGGGTATCGCAATTATCACCATTGTCCTACGCTTTATCATCGTGTCAGAGATGGCTTACGTGAACATCTTTATGGCCTTTATGGTTCCCATGGCTATTTCGCTTGGCATTAACCCTTGGGTAGTGGGCTTTACCGTATATACGATGGTAAATCCCTGGTTTATGCCCTATCAAAATCCCATCTATTTGGCGGCCTTCTATTCAGTTGATGGCGAGATGGTAGATCATGGGCCTATGGCGGCCTACTGCGTCCTTTACCTTCTTATCTGCCTAATAGCTTTAATGATCTCGGTTCCCTTTTGGCTTGCAACGGGAATTTGGACGATTTAGCTTTACTGTGCTAAGCGTCCAAGCTAAACGTCCATTCCCCTGCTCACTCTCTCTGCCTACTCCCTCACGTCGATCACATGCTTAGTTTTGCCCATCGATCGTTCTATTGCACCTGGCGCTACGAGCTTTACGTCAACACTAACCTGCAAAGTTATACGTAGCTTTTCCCATACGTATTTACGGAAACGATCCATGTCTTCGTAGGAATCGGAAAACACCTCAGGCTCCACCTCAAGGGTAAGAGTGAGTTTGTCCAGGCCAGTTTTGTTATCCACAACAATCCTGTAATGGGTGCTTGCGCCATCGATTGTAGAAAGCACATCTTCGATCTGGCTGGGAAACACATTAGTTCCGCGAATGATAAGCATGTCGTCAGAGCGCTTGCGAACCTTGTGCATACGTGCTGTGGTTCTTCCGCATTCGCATTTCTCGGTAATAACAGAGGTAAGATCGTGTGTTCGATACCTCAGTACAGGAATGGCCTCTTTAGTAAGAGTAGTTAAAACCAGCTCTCCTTCTTGACCATCGGGAACAGGCTCACAGGTATCGGGATCGATGACCTCCCACAAAAAGTGATCCTCGTTGATGTGCTGCATATAGCGAGAGCTAAGACACTCTCCCGAAACTCCAGGCCCCATAACCTCTGTAAGCCCGTAGTTGTCGGTGCAGATAATATGCATGCGGCTTTCAATCTCATTCTTGAGCTTGGGAGGACAGGGCTCTCCACCAAAAAGACCCACTCGCAGCTGGCTAGCCTCCCAGTCATAACCCATCTTTTCGCCAACCTCACATATATGCATTGCATACGAGGGAGTAGCGATAACAACTGTTGAGCCATAGTCCTCAATCATCTGGATATGTCTTTCGGTATTGCCCGAACCTGCTGGGATCATCATTACCCCAAGCTTTTCCATTCCATAGTGCAGGCCAAAGCCCCCGGTAAACATCCCATATCCAAAAGCCATCTGGGCTCTGTCGCCAGCTTTTACACCTGTCATCTGAGCGATCCTTGCAATGCAATCGCTCCAGACATCCAAATCGTGTGGAGTGTATCCAACAACGATGGGTTTTCCTGTTGTGCCCGACGAGGCATGCAGTCTGATCACCTGATCCATCGGAACTGCAAACAAGCCAAATGGGTAGGTATCGCGCATGACAGTTTTGTCTGTAAAAGGCAAAAGCCTCACATCTTCTAGAGAGCGAATGTCGGAGGGTTTGACCCCGCTTGCATCCATCTTGTCGCGATACCACTGCACCTTGTCATAGACGTAGGCCACAGTTTCTTTAAGTCGCGAAAGTTGGATTGAGCGTATCTGCTCACGTGATATACATTCGTGCTCTGGATCGTAGATGGGCATGTCTGGCATGTCTGCGATTACCTCCCGATTTTGCAGCTGGCCTCTCAGGCAGCCGGCCTTTCGATTTGACAGCTGACCTACCTATTTGGCAGCTGTTTAGCTTCTTTTCTTGCTTTTTGCTTTTGTTTTAAAGTTTTTGTCAACGTCAAATTGCCAATGTTAAAACGCCAATGTTAAACCAGCCCGTTATCGTCAACCAATTCTGCGCCTATCTCATGCAAAACCTTGGCTGCAGCTTCTTGATCGCTGGTCATCATCACAAGATATGAATTTGTAAGAGAGTAGGTGTATATAACATCTACGTCTATTGCAGCCACAGCTTCGAACATTCGATCGAGCTCACCAGCTGTATCTGCTAGACGAATGCATATAACATCGCTAGTTCTCACTAAAAAGCCCCGATCGTGCAGGGCAGCAGCCCCCTCGTCGGGCTTATCTACTACTATTCGCACAATGCCAAAATCGGCCGTATCCGAAGCCGAAAGTCCCCTAATCGAGACCCCAGCATCTGCCAAAGCTGCAGTGGCCTTGCGAATCTGTCCGGGTTCGTTGACCACAAAAATGCTAAGCTGCCTAACTCTCATCTAAATCCCTTCCATCTCTAAGTCGCGAGATCTAAGCTGCAGGGCCTAAGTTGCGGGCTCCCAAACTACGGCACCTAAATCGCGAGGCACCCGAGCCACAGAACCTAAGCCACAGAACCTAAGCTGCGGGACACCCAAGCCACGAGATCCCCAATTTTCGCCACAGCACCTTTAAGCACTAGCCACAGCCTCACGTCCAGCGTAGAAAGCAGCGATATTGCTTTGTACAGTTTTAGGAGGAACTCTGCCCGAGATAACCTCTTCCCAAATCTGTACATCAAAATCCAATTCCTGCGAAAGCGCTCCCATCAACACAATATTGGTTGCCTTGGGATTGCCAACATTTTGAGCTATAGAAGAAGAGTCAATCATCACAGCACCATGCTCTTGCAAAAAGGACGCAAGATTTTGCGGCATCTGAGCTGCACCTATAAGCACAGAAAGAGGGGTGATTTCGGCGCTATTAACCAAAAGCCTGCCGCCTTGAGCCAAATAAGGTATGTACCTCAGTGCTTCCATTGCCTCAAAAGAAACCACCCTATCAGCACATCCGTAGTCGGCAACAGGAGAGTGAACCTCTGTTCCAAAGCGGACAACGGTAATTACACTACCTCCGCGCTGTGCCATACCATGAATCTCAGAAAGCCTAACGTCCAAACCAGCTCTTGCGGCAGTTTTAGCAAGAATGTCGGCTGCAAGAATTGTTCCCTGTCCACCAACTCCGCACAAAACTACTGTTGTGGTTGTGTTGGCTACCTGGCTGTTCGAATCGCTCATATTAGTTACTCCTGATTCTCTTCGACAGCCGAGATGCAATCGAATGGACACACCTGGGCGCACTGTCCGCAGCCTATGCACTGCGATTGATCGATGACTGCTAAATCCTTGCTATCGGTTCCTAAGGCGGGGCATCCAATCTTTATGCAGTTGCCACAAGCTCTGCAGTCCTCAGCAACTACATAAGCAGGTTTGCGCTCGCGAACAAGCAACTGGCATGGCGAGCAAAATACAATAACCGAAAGCCCGTCAAAGTCTCTCGCATGTTTAAGAGCAGCCCTAACTGCCTTTAGATCCTGAGCATCAACTCGCTGGACATCCTCAGCTCCAAGCGATTTGCAAAGCTCTAGCAAATCCAGCTCACTGCTAGGCCTGTGCTGCAAGGTAATTCCGTTAACTGGATTACCCTGCTGACCAGTCATTGCAGTGGTGCGGTTATCCAAAATACAGGCAATTCCCGAACCTTGGTTGTAAATAGTTCCAAGCAAAGATGTAATACCCGAGTGTGCAAAGGTTGAATCGCCGATAACGCCAACTATTGGCTTTGTTGCAAAAGCTCCTTGGGCACCTTTTACATGGCTTCTTGCAAGCTCCATGCCATGAGCCATCGAAAGCGAAGCTCCCATGTCAACACAGGAATCCATGGACGAAAGTGGCGCGAGGGTTCCCAATGTGTAGCAACCAATGTCACCTGTAACGATGGCTCCCATGCGAGAAAGCTCAGCAAAAACCAGTCTGTGCGGACATCCTGCACAAAGCATTGGAGGCCTACCTGGAAGATCTCCATCAAAGCTGATATAGCTTGCATCGTCCATGCCAAAAGCTCGCCTAATAATTGCAGGAGTGATCTCATCGTCAGGAGGAATTGGCACAGGAGTGCGATCAAGAGAAATTCCCATCGCAAGCACCTGAGAAGACAGATAGTTGCTTGCCTCTTCAATTACATATAGATGATCGATCTCTTTAGCAAAATCTTCGATTGCATCAGTTGGTAGCGGAAAGGTCATACCAAGCTTTAGAGTCGAGGCATTGGGTAGTGCCTCACGAACATGCTCATACACAACACCTGCGCAGATAATTCCTATCGACTTATCGCGATAGACCGCATCTGCCAGCTCACAGCCATAAACCGCAAGATCTGCCACCCTCTTATCAACGAGCTTGCGACGCTGCTTTGCAAAGGCCGGCATCATAACCCACTTGGATGGATCCTTTGTATAAGGCTTTAAAGGCTGCTCGGAACGCTCGCCTATCTCTACAATCGATTTTGTGTGAGACATTCGCACGGTAGAACGAATGATTACAGGACAATCAAAGCGCTCAGAAATCTCATAAGCAATTTTTGCGAAGGCGTAGGCCTCGGTGGGATTTGAAGGCTCGATCAAGGGAACTCTAGAACCTAGTGCGTGAAAGCGTGTGTCCTGCTCGTTTTGTGACGAGAAAATCCCGGGATCGTCTGCTGCAAGTATGACAAGACCCCCGTTTACACCGGTATAGGATATTGAGTAAAGAGGGTCGGCAGCAACATTTACTCCAACATGCTTCATGGTTACGAGGCAACGCGCGCCTCCCATGCTTGCTCCTGCGGCAACCTCTAGCGCCACCTTTTCGTTAGGAGCCCATTCGGCATAGACCTCTTCGAACTTAGCAAAGGCCTCCATGGTTTCTGTGGAGGGCGTTCCGGGGTATCCAACCCCAATTGTTGCCCCAGCCTCGTAGGCTCCTCGCGCCACTGCCTCGTTTCCAGACAGTAACATCTTGCTTTGCCCCACTTTTATCTCCCCTCAATCGTCTCCGTGCTCAACAGCCGGCACGATCGTAAATCCTACATCTGCAAAACTAACATCCGCAAAATTAGCAGATACCCCATCTAATGTGACGCGGCCGCAGGCTATGCGGCCGCTGATCTTAAAAAAATAGTTACTTTAATCTGAATGTGCGGAGGCGGAGGGTGGCACAGGCCAAACGGAAGGAATGGATTGATCAGCATTTCCCTAGATATTAAAAGCCATGGTAAAGGTGCCAATTTGAACGATTGATCCATCCGAAAGAGAGGCCCTGTCGCAGGCCTTGCCATCCACCCATGTTCCATTCATTGAGTGGAGGTCGCAAATAACAACCTCGTTGTCGATTATATCCACAGAGGCATGACGCCTAGTTACAGTCCTGTCATTCAAAAATAGATCGCAGGACGGGTCTCTGCCTATTACCAGAGGAAAACTAGTTAATGGAAAAGACTGCCCTTCGAGCGAGCCTTTAATAATAGTAAGCGTTGGAGTACCAATGACAGCAGAAGCAGGACGCTCCACATTACCTCTTCTTACTGTATCCACCATAGCAAACTGCTCTGTGCGACCCACTAATTTAAAACCACATCTGTCACATACAGTAGACGAGGGATCTAACTGAATGTTGCAGACAGGACAGGTTAGTTTATCGGCCACCTAAATCACATCGCTTTCATATTTAGCCTAGCCCATTATTGGCCTTGCCCATTGTATCCCAAAGGCTTATACAAAAGCTTAAAAGAAGAGCAGTGCATTTGGATAGTTACCTGCTTTTGTTTCCTTTTGGCTTGGCTTGAAGCTTGCCCCTTTTGGCTTGAAGCTTGGCCCCTTTGGCTTGGGCCCTTTGGCTTGGCTTGGCTATTTTGGATTTTTATGTCAAAGCCAGTATTAATCATTAGCTCGCGAAAAAACACAAATATAAAGAACGCATTTCGAATTTAAGTATTCTTACAAGATATTTTGAATACTATAGTAATGATCCTGTATCTTATGCCCCAAGTAGACCGGAGCAAAAAATGTCGCAACCTGCCACTGCAATCAAAACAGTCTCTATAGATGAGCTTTGGAACATTGCAATCGATTTACAAAAGCTAGATTTTTTGGAGGTAAGCAATAAGGCCGAGCATATTGCCAACGAATGTATAAATGGTTCTTGTAAACCATCCGAAGCTCCAGATAAGACAATGCATGCCCATGGCTTGTCATCCAAAGATCATGAAGCTTTAAAAGAAATAGCAGGCACCGAGATCGAAGCCGATATTGTTGCATCTAGGACCGTTGCTCTTGCAAACTCGGATCTAACTGTAGAACCCAGCCCGGATGATCTATTAAAGATCCATGCCTTGCTGTTTGAAGGGATCTATTCAGATGCCGGAAGCTTTAGAGCATCAAGTACCCAAGACTGGCCATCTGATGCCTGGCTAGACACTAACGATCCCAAAGGTAACGGAATAACAGAACCAGACCCTGCAGAAATTCCTGCTTTAGTTGATAAAAGCCTTAGCGAAGCACGGGATAAACTAAAAGAAACTGCAACCGGCGAGGAGATCCCACCCAAGATTACAGCTCAGACAGTCGAACAAACTTGTACGGATATCCTCAATCTTAGGCCTTTTACGCAGGGAAATACGAGGGCTTTATCTGTGTTGTCACTTATCTGGCTCAAATCCTGCGGACTCTATAAGATTCTGTAGGGCTTTATAAGAAGCTTAGGTCTCTACAAGACTTCATGAGGGCCTACAGGATGAGACCTTACAGGACGGAAACCCTATAGGATGGACCCTATAAGTGCCAGCCAAAAAAAGCCTAAGAAATCCCCAAAGCAGATGCTCCAACAAAGGCCCCATCGGGTCTGAGCAATTCCTCAAGTCCAGCTTCGGCTGGACTTAGATATTTTTGGCCCTCAAGATCTCTTAGCCAAAGCCCATGAGCCTGCCTAATCATCTTGCACTGATTAAAGCCAACCACTTGAAGTTCTTCAAACCCAAGCAGCGAACGCCAAATAATTTTGATAGCTTCTCGAGAAGCCCACAAGATGATGTTGTTTTCTAGGCTGGGCTCAACTGCAAGCATGATTGGAATCGAAGCAATTGCCTCGCTGTAGCAAAGACCATCTGCAAGCATTTCGGAAAAACTTGGAGAATCGGGGCTGTGAGTTTTAGCGGCATCCCTGCTTGTAACATCAGGCATATCTGTAGCGAAAGTAAGTGAATCATCAGGGGCAAGTGAATCAGGAGACAGGTAGATAGTAATGTCGCTATCATCGGCGGCAATGCTTATGTCGCTAGCATCAGTGGACACGGCAGTCTCGCCAGCATCGGAGCTAGGGCTGGCATCTGGGCTAGAACCAACATCGGGGTCAGAGCTAGGGCCAACATCAGAGCTAGAACCAACATCTGGGCTAGAACCAGCATCAGACTTGTCAGCTGAACCATCGGCTGCTAGTTCCCAAAATCCGCCAGAACCCGCCAACTCATCTAGAAACTCAATACAAGCTGGCCCCATCAGCTCTATCGAAGCCAAAGCATCGCTTTGATCAGATACCTCTACTCCTGAAAACACCCTTCCGTTTGCATCCGAAACGCGGCTATTCGAATCCAGCCAATCAACAAGCTCCTCTACAACAGGAGCATCTGTGGCAACGATGAACTCAAAGTCGCCTGTTCGTAGAACAAACACCAAAGCAATGATCTCGCCTTGGGCGGTAAGAGTAAGCCCATGACAGCTGCTGCCGATACGAGTAAGAGAGCTAATATCTGCACTTAGCATCGTTTGCAAAAAGAAAGCAGAATCCTGACCACAGACCCTGATATAGCCCCGGTATGATCCATCAGCTAGCAAGGGATGATTAAGTGGGATTGGCTCGTCTGCTGGCACGCCGTAATCCAAGGGAATCTCAATATCCCCAAAAGTGCCAAATCTAGCTCCCAGTTCAACATGCTCACTGTAAAGAGGAGAAGTTTTTGATTCTCCAACATCCAAAGAATCCAAAGAATCCTGCTGTAAATCTGACATTTTTACTCTTCTTGATCACTTACTGCACGATCACTTACTGCCGCCGAGATAAGCTCATGTATCTGCGGAGTTGCAACATACTGTGTTGCAGACGACTGACCTCCCGTAAACAGATTGATAAACCTACCCCACGTTATTCCAAACCAATCCAAAATGCTTGGTGCATCAACAGATTCTGCTGCCTCTAGGTCTACCTCGCAAATCACTTCTCCGTCCAGACTCCACGAAATAGTGCCAACATAGTCCCCTATTTCTATGGCTCCAGAAAGATCATCCATCTGAACATCTACCGTGAGATCGTTCCCATAATCAAAGATACAAGCTATTGCAGACATCGAAGTTTGCACTCCAAAGGTTTTGTCCAACCAAGAGCTGGCTACAGCCTGCCCCACATATGTTCCAGCAGCCATAAGCTCCACATTGTGATAGTGATCAAAGCCCCAAGTAAGCAAACTACTGGTATCTGAGTTTCTATCCGAAAGCGACGGGCTGCCTAGAACTACCGAGTAAAGTGTAATCCCATCGCGCTCGGCCGCACCGACAAAGCAATAGCCTGCAGCGTCTGTAAATCCGCTCTTTATGCCGAGCATTCCGTCGAAATCTTCAAGAAGAGTATTGGTGCTTTCGATTACTTCGGTCTCGCCAGTAGTTGAGTGGGTGTAACTGTATTCTTGCGTAGAAACAACTTGGCTGATAAGGCTGTTTTGCATCACATAGGCAGCAAGAGTTGAGCAATCACGAGCTGTAGTGTAGTTACCCTCATCAACAATTCCGCTCGAGCTAGAATACTCGGTGTTTGTCATCCCCAGCTCGTCGGCTTTTTGATTCATCAGCTCCACAAACTGCTGCTCATCACCATCTCCGTAATACTCGGCTATAGTTAGGGCAGCATCATTGCCCGAAGGCAAAAGCGCACAATACAAAAGCTCTTCGAGAGTAAGAACGTCACCAGCATAAAGCTCGGCAGTAGAACCCTCCAGATCTTCAGCATCTTGAGAAACGGTAATTGAGTCGCTTAACTCGCCCATCTCAACTGCCACCAAACATGTCATGACCTTGGTGATAGATGCCATGGGAACCTGTGTATCTGGATCTCGCTCCCAAAGAACCTCTCCATCAGAAGTAATCAAAATGCCCTGAGAGCACTGCAGATCCGGTGCCTCGTAGGCCAAATAGCTATCGGGATAATCCCCTACAGTTGTTTGACCTACAAGATCGTCGTCCTCAACAGAAGCAAAAACATTCTGCGGCATCAAAAGTGCCGCAGAAAGCGCCAAAACAACTAAAAAAGATATGGTGGATTTGATTTTGTTAAGCCCTTTTGTTTTGTTAAGTCTTTCGATTTCCATAATTTGTTTGCTCATCATAATTTGTTTGCTCGTTATTGTTCACTGCTTATTGCGCGGCCATCGTTTACTGCGCGGCCTCACCAAGCCAACTCCCACAAGCCTAAAGCTTGTAAATCTCCTCTGCAGGAATGCAAGAAAAACCAACCGACTCCACAGCCTCACGGGCAAGCTCAGCAGAATCTACCTTAACAACCGCCATTGCCCTGCCATCGCAGGTAGAAAAGCAGTAGGCATAAGCAACATCGATAGACTTGGCCTCAAAACCAGACATAAGCTTGGCCAATCCACCCGGAACATCGTCAACACGAACAGCAGCAACCTCAACAATTGAGGCCTTAAAACCATTCTCCTCAAGGATATCGCGAGCACGCTCGGGAGTATCACAGACAATTCTTGCAATTCCGTATTCCGAGGTGTCGGCAATCATCATTGTTGCCATGTTTATGTCGGCATCTCCAAGCACCTTGCACAGCGAAGCCAATCGGCCTTCTTTGTTCTCAAGAAAAACGGTGAGCTGACTAATCATTTTTACTTACCATCCTTGTTTCTCAGATCTACTACCCTTTTAGCCTTGCCCTCGCCTCTGACGATAGACTTAGGCTCAACGATCTTTACATCAACAGCAATCTGAAGATTAGATTTAAGCTCAGCCCCAATAGCCTTAGTGAGCCGCTCTATCTTGCGAACCTCATCAAAGTCGTATCCAGGAACCGTCTCGACCTTGAGTGTAACATGATCCATTGGGCCCTGATTTGTAAGCTCAATTTGGTAATACGGAGCAATCTCATTAAACTGAGTGATGACCTGCTCAATCTGACGCGGAAAAACGTTGACTCCGCGAATAATCAACATGTCGTCGGTGCGTCCCTGTAAGCGATCAATGCGCTTGAGAGTTCTGCCGCAGGCGCAGGTTCCTGGCAAAAAGCGAGTGATGTCTCTGGTTCGATATCTAAATAGCGGAGAGCACTCCCTATCAAGACTTGTAAGTACCAGCTCTCCCCACTGACCATCGGGCACAGCTTGGAAAGTCTCGGGATCAACAATCTCGGCATAGAAATGATCCTCGGATACATGCAGACCAGTCTGCTCAGCGCACTCGCAAGCAACTCCAGGTCCCATAACCTCAGACAGCCCATAGATGTCTACGGCAGTCACACCGAGTTTGCGCTCGATCTCGGCCCTCATATTGTTAGACCAAGGCTCGGCACCAAGAACGCAGCCCGAGATCTTGAACTCCTCTGCAGGCTTGTAACCCATCTCGATGGCAGTATCTGCAATCAGCAGAGCATAAGAAGGAGTGCAGCAAAGGATATCTGTCTCAAAATCCTTCATTATCTGCACCTGACGCTTGGTGTTTCCAGAGGATGTGGGAATGCACATTGCACCAAGCCTACGAGCTCCCTCGTGACCTCCTAAACCTCCGGTAAAAAGACCATAGCCATAAGAGACTTGAACCCTAGACTTGGGACTACCGCCAACGGCTACCAAAAAACGAGCAAAGCAATCGCCCCAGTTGTCAATGTCATTTTGAGTGTAGCCAACAACCGTTGCCTGTCCTGTAGTTCCAGAAGAAGCCTGAACCCTAATTGCATCTCTAGGATCCATTCCAAACATCCCATATGGATAGTTCTCGCGCAGATCCTGTTTAACTGTAAAGGGTCCTTTTGCGATGTCATCAAAAGAACTGATCGAATATGGGTCAAAGCCCGCATCGTCGAACAGCTTTTTGTAAAAAGGAATGTGCTCGTAGCAATAGATTGCAGTTTTTTTTGAGCACTCCAGCTGCTTTGCCTCTATCGAGGCATGATCCATCGTTTCTATCTCTTCCTGGAAGTACACCTGTTCACCTCGCTCGTTAAAATAAGTTCCAAAACAAGTTCCACCTTAAATGTGAGAATCAAGCACAATTTAATCAATGAATATTGCTAGCTCTAAGAGTTAGATTGCATATCTCGCGGTTTAGAGCCCAGTTGAGAATTGTATTAAAAACTCGAAGAATCCAAGCCCTGCCGAATGCATATGGCCTTATCTTTTCTGTATGAACATTTAAAATGTTCTTTGCCTAGAACAACTACAACGATAGGTAAGGCACTATGTTTTGTAGAAAGTGCGGAATTTCCATTCCAGGCAATGCCAAGTTTTGCCCATCGTGTGGCGAAAGTGTCCTAAACCAAAACCCCGCAAATAGTGTTACAAATAGCGCTGCACCTGGCGTAGCAAATAGCACTACCCCTAGCGCAGCACCTAGCGCTGCCCCTGGCGTAGCAAATAGCACTTCCCCTAGCGCAGCACCCAGCACCACGCCTAGCGTAACAAACAACGCAGCACATAACCCTGCCCCTAGCGCAGCACAGCAAAGAATTCCAAGTACACCACCACAAGCCAGTTCTAGCAATCTATGGCAAACAGGCAACATGGGATCAAACATTCCAAGAAACAGAACTGTTGGCAGCCCTGCATTTGGTCGAGCACCCCAAATTGCCAATCAGTTTCCTGCCGGCAGAACAAGAGCAAATACAAACACCAAGCAATTGATTATTAAGATACTCAGCTATCTAGCAGCTGCACTGTTTGGGATTGCAGGCATTGTTTTGCTGGCAAACATGATTATCAATCTGGGTGATGCCATTTTTTACCTGTCTATAAATGATGCACTTATCGCCCTGCTTGGAACAATTGCTTATTTTTTGTGCGGATTTATTCTCGCTGGATTTGCCTTACTGGGAATGGATCAGATATTACTGAGCCTTCTTAAAACAAAAAGTTTGAGCAGCAAAGCTCTCAATAGAGCTCTATGCCTTGGAATCATTGTAGGCCTGCTTTGCTTGGCTGTATGGATCTGCAGCATCTTTATTCAGGCATCATTTACATCTGGAATTACTGGTCTAATTTCTTATGGCTTATCTGTGTTTGCTTCGGTTGCGCCCGCTTGCTTGGTGGTAGTAGTTGTGGCTTTGGCTCTGCTATTTATTTTGCGAACAGAAGTGGTACCTAAACCCTCAGCCTAACCCCGACCCAAAACCTCGATCTAAAGCCCCGGCCTAAACCCTCGATCTTCGCAAACCACACAAACCGTATTTTGGAGGAATCAAATGCGCTGCAAAAAATGCAAGGCACAACTAAAAAAGGGAAGCCTCTACTGTGGATCCTGTGGTGAAGCCATAAAAAAGCCTCGCAAGTGGCTAATAATTCTTGTGATAGCTGCAATCGTGGTAGTTACAGCAGCTATAGGCATTTGGTTTTGGCTGAATATGGACAGCTCGCAAGGGCAAGACAGCGAGCAAGGCTCCGACCAAAACTCCGAACAAAGCCGCACAGAGGTCGAAATTCCCGATGAGTATGAGTATCAAGAGACCGTATTAGAAGAGATAGATGCCGCCTCTTCTGAAGCGGTTCCCACTGTGTCCGAAGTAGCAAGCGAGCTTGATGAACGTGGCTTTAGCGACTACGAAATAACTGCCAGCTACGACATTTCGGGTAATTTTATCAGTGACGAATACCTTCAATTCGACTCTGAAGATAAATATCCCCTCTACACAATCTACTATGTAACGTCCTCAGGCTATCCCTGGGTGATATATGTAAGCAACGGAGAATATATGGCCAACCCCTTGTTCTTGTATGACTCCATATCTCCATCGCTGCTTCTTTCAGAAAATGAATACACCGTTGCCTACGAAGCAGATCAAAATATATTTATCAAATCTATCCCTGGCGAAAACGAGGTAACACTCAAGATAGTTGACACAATCGACGCACAGACTCTGGATAGCCTAGATGAGGATGCAGTGATGGCATTATGAAACATGGTTCTTCACACAATTCTTCGCAAAAACAAATGCCTCGAACGTCAGAAAGGCGAATGTCAGAAAGGCGAATGTCAGAAAAGCAAACCTCAAAAAAGCGAACGTCAAAAGCTATCAGAGTCGCGCTTTGCGGATGTTTGCTTTTTGCTAGCTTGTCGGCTGCATCGTGTTCCGGTACGCAAAAAGAAGCCGAAACAAGCGACAATCCTCCAACTGTTGTATCTCTGGGAGACTCCTATTCTTCTGGAGAAGGCTGTGATCCATATTACAAGCAAGATTCTGACGACAAATACAGCGAAGAAGATTGGTATTCCCACCGCTCCACACTTAGCTGGCCCGGACGCTTGGTCGTTAACGGAACTCGCCTTAACACCATCAAAGACGATGGCTGGTATTTCTATGCATCTTCGGGGGCAGAATCTGTACATGTATATGAATCTGAACAGACTCAAGAAGTACAACGCTCATTATTTAGTGATGTCACATATGAGCCTGTGCGTGTGCAGTTAGAAGCAGCACAAGAGGCCTTGGGAGACGAAAGTCCAGATTATGTAACCATCACAATAGGTGGCAACGATGTTGGCTTTACGAGTATTGTTGCTTCGGCTGCAAGGAATAATGGTTTCATAAACCGAAATTACCTAAAAAGTACCTTAAATAGCGCTTGGGAATCTTTCTATTCGACGGCTCAAAGCAACATCGAGGCTTGCTACAGAGCAATCCGCGAAGCATTTGGAGACGAAACAACAATTATTGTTGCCGGTTATCCCACTCTACTAAATGATGGGAAATTCCTTTCTTCATTTGATAGCGATGAGCTTGGTTTTGACGACTGGGAAGCTGCAGTAATAAACCGCGAAGTACTTTACTTTAACGAAGAAATTGAAACACTGATTCTGAACTCTGGCATCGAGAACATCTACTTTGTTGATGTTACAGATCTATTTGCTGGCCATGAGGCCTATACAGACGATCCCTATTTGTACGGCATCATGTTAAGACAAAGCGAAGACACACGTTATTGGTCTACATCCGACATTATGGCCAACGTAAGCAAAGCCTCTATGCACCCCAATAGCAAAGATGATGGTGGAACAAGTGTTACAAGTCTCTCTGAGGTTAATAGTGGAGTAACTGCCTATGCTTGGGCTGTTCAGCAAAAGATCAACGAGCTTGAGGAACAAAAAAGCTCTGAGCTCAATTCTGCAGAAGATTCCGTAGAAGAGATTAACGAATCAACTGCATCGATCGAAGAATCCACCGATACCACCAGCTCCCGTGACATCGCAGTGGTGTTAGATGTATCCGGAAGCATGGCCGGTACTGCAATTGAAGAAACCAAAGACGCTGCAGAAGCTTTTGTGGATGTTGCATTCGAAAACAACGCAAAGGTCTCACTTATTGCATATGATGACGATTCCCAAGTCCTAGCCAGCCTCTCTGACAACAGAAGCTACCTGCAAGAAGCAATATCTAGTCTTTATGCTAGGGGAAGTACGAACATGGAAAGCGGCCTAGCAGATGCAGTAAGGGAGCTTTCTTTAGATAGCACTGCCAAAAAAGCGATAGTTCTTATGTCTGACGGTCAGCCCAATGTGGGCCTTGAAGGCGATGAGCTTATTGCCTATGCGGAATACATTAGAGATCCAAATGGAGATGGCTTAGACGAAGTAACAATTTTTACACTTGGTTTTAACGAAGATGCCAGCGGGCAGAGTCTACTTAGGGCAATAGCAAGCGACGGCTGCTTTATATCCGTTCAAGACGCAAGCGATCTTGAATACTTCTTTGCAGACATGGCCGATGAGCTAAATGGAACCCGCTTTTTGTATGTGCGAATAGCATGTCCTGTAGATGTGATAGTAGAACTTGACGGAGAGGTACTTTCGTCGGCAGGAAGCGATCCAAACACTAGGACTTCTTTTGGCTCACTAACATTTGAAGAAGAGGAGACCGAGGACGAATCGACCTCAGATTCCGACAACACAATAAAAGTACTGCGGCTTAGAGAAGGAGAAAGCTACGACATCCAAATACGCGGTACCGGAACAGGAACGATGACCTACTCCCTTGGTATAGCAGACGAAGAAGGACGCTATACCGACTTTCGCACATTTAGCAACATCGCTATAACTGGACAAACTGTTGCGCAGAGCACCGCCGAGGTGTCGGATTACACGATGCTTTCGATTGACAGCGATGGAGATGGCTCCTACGACGAGGTGTATCGTGCGAGCGCTAACTCAGAGGGTGAACTTATCGATAATAGCCAGCTTGTAATAGCAACTTCTGCAGCTTTTGCTGTGATCGCAGTAGCTGTAGTGGCAATTGTGTCTCTAAGAAGGATTCGAATTGTGAGAAGCTAAACCCAAGCGCTATCGTCAGCTGCTGTCGCTCGTATCTGAGCTGGTGTCGCTACTCGTAACAGCAGGACCTTGAACCACAATCTGTGTTCTTGGCTGATAGTTGGACACAAAGGTGTCCTCATACAAAAGCTCACCATCGGCCGAATAGACATATCTCGCTATAGTTACTATGTGTCCGTCTTGACCATATGTGGTGATAGTTTCAGTGCCGGGACTCAAACTCGAATCCACCTGATACTCAATGCTATATTCCTCGCCCTCTTCCCAGCTAATCATCTCGTAATCAACCTCATAGCCAGGATCAATTCCCCACAAGGAGCAAGTAACTGTATCGTCTGTGTAATCAACAAGAACCAGCAAATAATTATCTGAGTTGTTGGTAAACCTAAAGTCTAAATACGGCCAGGCGATGGCTGCATCCATTCCATCTTCGTACGAAGACATATATCTGGAATGATTATGGCGTTCGTCAACTATGTAACCGCCAAAAAACACAGCATCGTATACGGTAGTTGCAACTTGACAGATGCCTCCGCCAATTTCAGATTCAATCTGGCCATTGACTATTGCATTGGCCTCTTTAAATCCCTTTTCTTCGTTGCACTCGCCAGCTATCTCGTTAATGCTAAAAGTCTCACCTGGTGCCAAAACAGTATTTGTGAGAATATCCGCAAGCGTCTTTATGTTGTGTGCCTTGTTGGTATCGGCAGTAAATTCGGTACTGTAAGAAGAGATCATCCCCGTAACAAGACCCAACTCAACTGCATCTTCGTATGTGAGGTCAGGATAAATAGTAGCCAGCCGCATGCTTACCTGTCTGAGCTCGGGATCAAAATCTTCTTGCAAGACAGTTGCCAGCTCGCTTGTAGCATCAGCATCCTCGGCATCCTCGGCATCCTCGGTGCCATCTGCACTATCGCCAGCCTCGCTTTGGCTAGTCGATGTGGTGTCTTGGAGCTCTCCAGCCTCTTCGCATAGATCCGCCGAGCCAAACAAGATCAAGTTGAGCTGAGACGCTATATCTTGATAATCCGGACCAATTCCTGTTGAACTCTCCTCGTAAGACAGAGTCTCTCCATCGTATGAAAAATCAACATTTTGGGCGGGAGTTCCAAGCTCGTCTATGCCTTCTAGGCTATCCACTAAATCTTCCAACAAACCTAGTGAGACATAGGCAACGAGCTCTGTATCGCCAAAGATCCCGCTTTCTTTAACAAAGGTAGAAATTGATTGGCCCAAAAAATCTGAATCTAAGGTCCAACTAGCAGAATCTTCGTATTGCATGCTCACTGTTGAAGCTACAGCTTCTTGAGCAGTTTGAGCAGCCTGCTGAGCATCAGAAATATCTACCTGCATTGGCACATCTTGCATCGGAACAACGAGTTGCCTTGTTCCATCCAAAATAGAATCTCCGATTAAGGTAGCGAAGGTGTCACGCACTACCATGTAACCATCGTTACCCTCGTTGGCAACAAAAGTCCCATCTTCATAAGAAATACTGGGGTTTGTCATTACCTCGCCAACAGATGAGTCAAGTATGTCTGCAACCGCTCCTGCAGAAGTCTCTTCAACTGCAATCTCAAGATCAATGTTCACACCAAATATAGTTGCTACAAGCCTGCCAAAAACAAAATCCCAGCCCCTCCCAACCGAATAAGCAGATTGCGCCAAAGAACTGGAATCGAGATAGGCACCTACATCGGATATCTGAACAGCAAAGGCATCGGCCTGGGGAGCTTCCTCGGCATATTCTTGCAAGGATTCGTAGTCAAAGGCCAACTCATAAGCCTCTGCACCAGATTCCTGAGCCTCTTCGCTAACGTAGATAACTAATTTTTCATCATCCAACAAATCTGAAAAAGTCTCATCTATGGCCGTTGTAGCTTCTTCTATAGTCATGCCGTCTAGAGCTAAGCCGCCAACGCTAACTCGCGAATGTATCTTGTCTTGCGTAAGCACTGCATCAGTTATAAGAAAAACCAAAAGTGCCACTATCACGGCAGCAAGCACTATCAAGGGTTTGCGAGAACCACTCCTGCGAGCCGAAGCGCCAGAATACGACGATCCTCGCATAGCTACGTTTTGATGAGCACCGTATGTCTGCGATTTTGAATGTGACCTTGAGCCAGTTCTATGCGAGCCAACGCTTCTACTTGTATTGGAGTTTAAACTCGAGCGACCATTACGACTCGATTTAGTCTTGCGATGAGATTGTTTATTGCGTCTGGGCTTTGATTGATTCTTAATGCTTTCATCCAAGGTAACCCCAGAACCAAAGTCCTTAACGTTACCTTTTTTTGGATTACGTGCGGGCGATCGACGCTTATTGCCACCAATGAATGGAAGCTTACTTTGCTTTGGACTCATTTAGCTACCTTTGCTATCCGAATAGTCAGAAAATGTAGCTCTGTTGTCCTCTCGATCCAAGAGACTTGCCGTATCAGAAACTGCATCAGAATCGATCTGCTTTGTACGTTTTGCCGGCTTTGCCTGCTCTGCTTCTTTTGCTTTGACGGAATCCGGAGCTTTGACAGGACCTGGACCGCTACCAAAATGCCACTCGGTAGTTCCATATCTCAAAGCTCGATATATGTAGATAACAGCAGTAATCCATTGCAAAAGCACACCCACATAAGCAAAGAAGATCCCCATGGGTCCACTTCCGCCACCAAAACCTGGCAATGCTCGAACATCAAACCAAGACAGGCCAGCAACTATGGGCCAATTGAGCAGAAGCATACAAAAAGCCACCATCATGCAGGCTGTTGCACACTTGCCCACATAAGAAACTGTTAACTCCCTGTCGTATTTTCTCTTGAGCCAAATAGCAAGGATTCCAAGAATGATGTCCCTGCTAAAAACCAGCAACATAATCCACAGCGGCAATCGCCCTGCTACAAATATGGCGATAACCCCAAATATAAGGAGGAGCCTGTCTATAAAAGGATCTAGCACCTTACCAAGTTTGGTAACCGTGTGCGTAATTCTGGCAACTTGGCCATCTATCCAGTCGGTTGCAGCAGCAAGGGCAAATAATATAGACCCCAGAATTATCTGATCAAAAAAAACGTAGACGATAAAAAAGATGGGGATAAGGGCCAACCTTACAAGCGATATAAGGTTAGGTAAAGTAAATATCCGATCCTCACCTGCTTGCTTGCAAAGTTTCACAGAATTGCCCCTTTGCAGCTCCGCAGAGCCCATAACTGCCCCCACTCATTAGACAATGTAAAGTACCGCTTCGTAGTAAAAACACCTCTCCAAACAGCCTAGATTCAGGGCAATATTAGCACTGCAAAGACATGGAGCCAGCAAGATCTTCGCCAGCTAACCGCAATTGGCATCAGCACTAATTTTGTTCTTCTTTTATTCTGTACTCTGCTTTTGTTCTGCTTTTACAGACAATACTTACTTATAGGCAACTATTTGTCTGTAGGAGTGGGCTTCTCTTTAACAACGATTTTCTTTTTCTTCTCGTCTTTTGAAGCCTCGTCTTCGACAGATGTATCCACAAATACATCCCAAATATGTCTATCTTGGGCTGGAGTCTCCCAAATATGCTCGAGTATCAAGCATTTTTTGGGGCAGGATCGCAAGCAAGCCTCGCATTGTATGCACATAAAATGATTGATCTTCCAAGTTCGAGAAGGTTTGTCTACCTCAATGGCATACGTTGGGCAGTCCTTAGCACAAAGCCCGCAAAAAATACACTTAGAGACATCAATTACCGTACGCCCCTTAGAAGCCTCAAAAGGCTCATAAGGTTCTTCGGGGTATCGGCTTGTTACCGGTTTGGAAAATAACCTTTTAAGCGATAGCTTTCCAAGACTAAAAAAAGACATTAGATCACCTCGTAATCTATCGCTCTGTGCAGCTAATACATGGGTCTATTGTCAAGATATTTACAGGTACATCCGCTAATTCGCAGCCTTCTAAAATCTTTAGCAGACCTGCAAGATTTTGACTCGTTGGAGTTCTAACCCTAAATCTCTCAAGATAACGACTGCCATTGCCCATAACCATGTAATAAGCTTCTCCACGTGGTTGCTCAATCCTAGCCTGAGCAAACTCATCCTTAGGAAGATTGCCCCTAACCTTTACCGATACCGGACCCGAAGGAATCTTAGAAACCAGCTCGCGGATAATAGCCACCGACTGAAAAACTTCCTCAATGCGCACTTTGGCTCGCCCATATCCATCGCACTCATTGGAGGTGATGGGAATAAATTCGTTAAGGGCTGCATATCCGCCAATGCGCTGATTTCTTACATCCATCCCCACGCCAGAGGCCTTACCAAAAGGACCTACACAGCCAAGCTTGAATGCATCCTCGCGAGAAAGCACGCCAATGCCAACCAAACGATTAGCAACTGTACTATCGTGCAAGAAAGCCTTAGAAACCTTGGCGTATTCCTTTTCCATCTCTGTAATTCTGTAAACAATGTCGGCCAAATCGGCATTTTCGATATCAAGATTAACTCCGCCCACATTGCATACAGAAAGAATCACCCTGCCACCAGTTGTACGCTCAAAGATGTCGAGTATAACCTCGCGCATATGCCAGCACTGATAAAAAAGATTCTCAAAGCCAAAGCCATCTGCCATAAGCCCCAGCCAAAGTAGATGGCTATGAATTCTAGAAAGCTCATTCCAAATAACACGCAAAAAGTCTGCACGCACCGGAATACTAACTCCCATGAGCTGTTCTAAAGCCTGGGAGTAACCATAGCTATGCCCAAAGCTACAAATGCCACAAACGCGCTCGGCAACATATACAAAGTGCTGATAATCCTTAACCTGAACTAGCTTTTCGAGTCCCCTGTGAACAAAACCAAGCTGAGGGATTGCCCGAACAACTTTTTCGTCTTCTAATTCCAAATCAAGATGAATTGGCTCGGGTAAAACGGGATGCTGGGGACCAAATGGAATTACCGTGCGCTTTGGAGTAGCCTCAGAAGCCGACTCTTCCGACTCTGATCTATCGTGCTCGCGCGCTGCTTCTCTTCGCCCATGCAAGGCCCGCCCACGTTCTAGCTTGCCGTGTTTTGGCTTGCCATGTTTTGGGCTGATGTGCTTGGCATCGGCTTGTTTTAAGCTATCTGAGGCAGCTTCGATAGATCTTGAACTATCCGGTTCCGGAGCTGCTTCAGACGACAAGCGCTGCGAATCCTCTTGCCTATTTGCAAGAGCTTCATCAGAATCGTCTTTTGGCCTTAGCGCCAAACTCATGTTTTCTCTGACCCTAGGATCCATAGGAACAGGAACAGAAATCTTGTACAAATTACCCTGAAAATCGGGCTTTAAACCCTCGATCCTAATTCCGTATAGGTCTTGAAGCTCATTCTCAAAAATAAAAGCAGCAGGATAAGAATCTGTAACTGTAGGAAGAGCGGTTCCATCGGGAACCTCAATCAAAAATGATTCGCATTCTCTACCGCGCACAAAGGTGTAAAGAACTTGTACACCCTTATCTATAGTAGAGCCACAGAGCTGAACCAGATGCCAACCATATCTGGCACGCACTGCGGCCCTTTCGGCAATTTCCCAAATCCGCGTCTGACTAACACTAAAAACAGGAACAGAACCTACGCTTATTTCAAGTTCGCTTTCCCAAGGTGTCTCGACAGCCCCTTGCTTCTCCCGATCTGACATCCCGATCTAGTCCTCCTTTGAAGCCTGCTCGCCAGAATCAGGCTTGGACTTTTGTGCACCAGTATCGGTTTCAGCTTTACTGGCAGCAGCCTTTTTCTTACTAGCAGCAGCTTTAGCTTTGTTGGCAACCGTTTGTCTAGAGACAGGTTCTTTTTGTAAATCTTCCTTGGCTTGAACATTGGTAGGCAGTAATGGATCTTGGAGTTTTCTTCTACCACTCAAGTCTCTCTCGGAAATATCTTGGTTTAACTCGCCTTTGATTGTTCCCACGCCTACCGTATCTCCAGATAAAAGCTCAACACGTCTACGGTCTAGAATTTGTATTCCCTGCAAAAGTGCATCAATGATTGCCTCAGGTCTAATTGCACAACCTGGGGCATAAACATCTACTGGAATCACCGAATCAACACCACCAACAGTGTTGTAACACTCTTTAAAAATGCCACCATTGCAGGCACAAACTCCACAGGCAATTACAACCTTAGGCTCAAGCATCTGCGAGTAGATTTGCTGCAAAACCGAAATTCCCTGATTATTCACGCCCCCAGTAACCAGCAAAACATCGGCATGCTTGGGATTTCCTGTATTGATAACCCCAAACCTCTCCACATCAAAGCGTGGAGTTAGCGTTGCCAGCACCTCGATATCACAGCCATTACAGCTCGACCCGTTATAGTGAACAAGCCAAGGTGACTTAGCTGTAGACGATACCGTTGATTCGGGCTTGTTTTTCATTTGATGCTCACTTTCATTAAGCTACAAACGCATGAACAGCTAGCTCTACTGCCACCAAGACAAATGTGACAATCCACGACGAAACAAGCATTGCCTTCCACTTAAGCCTTGCCTCGTTGTTGTCCAATAAAATCTCCAAGAAAAATGCCAGCACTATCAAAAGAACAGCTAAAAGCCAGCCCCACCATTGACTAAAGAGACCAAACATGCCAACCATGCCCATCAAGAGCACGATTTCGTACCAATCCATGATCTCAATCATGGCCAGTGTTCTGCCGCTCATCTCGGTGGTAATTCCCTTGACAATCTCTTGGTGACCATGGTGCGAAGATGCAATATCAAAAGGAGATTTACGAAGCTTTATTGTAAGAATGAACAAAAAGGCGAGAAAAACCAAAGGCATTGTTGCAATTAGTGGTAGATCTAAACTCAAAAGTGAAGAAACATCCAAGACTCCGCAAATCAAATATATCGTAAGAGGCATGAGCATCATCAGCGGCTCATATGCCATAATCTGCAAGTTTTCTCTTTGCGCTCCTGCATCGGAATAGGGAGATGCTGCACTATAGGCAGCCAACACCACAAACAATGACGAAAGCGTGAGCATAAAAATCGAAAACAAGAGGTTTAGTCCGGCAAAGAAAATTACTCCAGCCACTATAGCCATCAGCAAAGCCATAAGCACATAAAAGCTGATATAAGAGCTAATAACCGTTCTTTCTTTGGCTAAAAGCTTGCATACGTCGTAGAAAGGCTGAAGTATAGGTGGACCTACTCGACCCTGTATGCGTGCGGTTAGTTTGCGGTCTATTCCTGTAACTAACATCCCAACAAAAGGCCCAAGAACCAAAAAAGCAACAGCACCTATTACAGAGGCAATGTTTATATCCACGGGAACACACCTCCTGCCAGAGCAGAAACCACAACGCAAACGCACATAAACACTGCGCAGATTATTCGACCTGGCATATCCAAAACACTCTCAGAGAACCACTCGGCAATCCTCCAATTGGCAGTTACGGCAACCCTTTCTTGCCCCATCGCACCCATGAAAGTTCGGCGATCCGAATCAAGTCCGACACCGGCCAAATAGACGCTGTCGTGCTTAGCAGATCCACTGCCAAATACAAACAGATCCATAACTACGATTATCACGGTGAGCCAAGATGCCAGTACTAAGTAAAAATCGGAACTGCTTGTAGTAGCCAAGGCAAACATGTTCTCCAAATAAGGCATCACAATCTCTGACGAGGCAAAAGGCAAAACAATACACAAAGCAGTAGCAATGCAAAGACAGAAGCAGATGCTCACCCGCTCGCAGCGATGGACTCTCCTCTCAACATTTTTTGCCGAAGGCCCAACTGCACAAACCTTGCCAAGCCACTTGGCCCAAAAGAAGAACGTGGGTGCCGAGCCAAAAGCCACTATTATCAGCAGCAAAATATTCCCCGACTCTACAATGGACATCATCGCTGCCCATTTGGCCACAAGCATTCCAAAGGGCGCCACAAACATAATCATCATTCCCGCGCTCATAACTTTGGCGAGCAACGGCATACGATTAAAGAGATTGTCCATCTTTTCGATATCGCGAGAGCCAATGTGATGCTCTGCTGTACCCACACACATAAACAACATCGCCTTGACCACAGCATGAAAAAGCATCAAAAAGATCGCAGCCCAAACTCCCAGAGCTGTTCCAATGCCTGCGCACAAAGCCATAAGCCCCAAATTTGAGATGGTGGAATATGCCAGCACACGCTTAGCATTTGTCTGGGAAATGGCCATGAGGGCTGTCATTAAGAAGGTAACTCCACCCACAAGCGAAACCATTATGCCTGGCCAAGTAGAACCAAAGCATGGCGAGAGCTTGATGAGCAAAAAGACTCCAGCCTTAACCATTGTGGATGAATGCAGCAAAGCGCTGGTGGGGGTAGGTGCAACCATTGCGCCCAACAACCACGATTGAAATGGCATCTGTGCCGACTTGATAAGGGCAGCAACCGAGATGAGTGCCAGAGAAAACATGAGCACACCAGAAGTGTATGAGCCCTCAGAAACAAGAGATATTAACTCCCGCAGCGATAAGACATTAAAGATAGAACCCACAAGGATGATTGCTACTCCAAATGCAATTCCTCCTAGTAGGTTCATATTGATTTGACGGAAAGCATTTGCGATGGCCTCGTCTGTTCGTGTATAGCCAATTAGCAAGAATGAACAGACCGTAGTGACTTCCCAACCCGCAAAAAACCAAGCCATGTTATCAGCAAAGGCTATCAGGAACATGGCCGACAAAAACATAAACATTAAGGAAAAGAACACTGGCTGCCTGCGATCATTTGGATTGTGTTTCCCAAAATCCTTCATGTAGCCAACTGCGTATATGCAGATAAGACTGCCAACAACGCCTATCATCAGAGCCAGAATAACGCTCAGTGTGTCTATATAAAAACCAAACTCAACCTGTGCCAGATGCGTTACATAAAACTCAATAGCTACCGATATTGCACCCTGGATCATGGCTAGGACTAATGTAAGCCAGCGTCTGCGCCATATGGAGTGCACCGCAACCACCAAACACATGGCAATATCCACGACGAATAAAACCCAGCTTAAAGTTTCTGAATCAAAGGGTATATAGACAGATTGAGCACCCAAATAAACGATGGCAAAGGCAATTGTGGCAACTATGAGAAAGCCAGAAGAAACATAAGTGATAAAAGAGCGAAAACTTCTGTTGCGGATAACCCACACCAAAACCGTGGGTACAAGCGGAAAAATCATTAAAAAAGCAACTGCATAAAGGGCCACAGCGTTACCCCTTCACCCCTTAGCATTTAATGATTAAGTCAAAAACAATTAACTAGCGTTTTGGTCTCAAAATCATAAGAACCGTTGTCTGTCAATGCTTCTTATGTTTCCAAATCGTTTCCAAATCGTTTCCAAACCATCAAATGCCATATTGTTTCCACACACGAACATTACTTTTAAACCACAATAACTACAATTGTCAATAGTTGGCATCTGTATTTAGAAGTTTAAATCTTGAGATTTATTAAGATTATTTGGCATAAATTATGCATTTTATGCAGTCTATCCTCGTGCTTTCTGCTCAAACGTAGAGCTAAGTATGTATCCCCACACTAACTAATCTCTATGACAGCTAGGGAGGAGTTGTATAAAAAGCGTGGTGCGTAAATATGACATCAAACGCGAGCTTTCTATCACGATGTAAGACATCCTAGCTAAGGAAGCAGCGCGGCTTCAGGGATAGCCTGGCCAAGAAGGCAGCGCCGCCAAGGAGCCGAAGAGCCGCGCCACCAAGGGCTGTGTGGGCAGGGAAACAGCACCGCCAAGGGATGTGTGGACAGGGAAGCAGCGTCGCCAGAGGGCCAAGAGGGCAGCGCCGCCAAGGGCTGTGTGGGCAGGGAAACAGCACCGCCAAGGGATGTGTGGACAGGGAAGCAGCGTCGCCAGAGGGCCAAGAGGGCAGCGCCGCCAAGGGCTGTGCGAATTCGCGATAAGGTATTGCTGTATGCCGCTCTCTGATTGTGATACACGTTAGTTGAGTCCCTAGCGCGCGATGACGAACCGCCCCGGTGGATAAGGCGGCCGAGGTGGCTGCGATGGTAACCTTAAAACAGCTTCACGTTTTCTAGCAGGAAATCCTCCAAAGAATAGACAGGGCCTCCTACGATTAAGATCTTCGCATTTGGGAAAAGAGTCTTGAATCTCTCGATGCCCCTTGAGTTCTTCATTCGTCCAGATTTGACCTCGATGGCGGTTAGGTTTTCACCCTGCTGTACAACAAAGTCCACCTCATCGTTGCCGTCTCTCCACCAGAACAGCTCAAACCCCTCTTTTTTTGACCGGCCCAGCAGCGATGCGCCGACAGCAGATTCGACAAGCCTCCCCTTAAGCTCAGGATCTGTTAGAAGCTTATCTGCATCTTCATGCCAAGCGTAGGTCATAAAAGCCGTGTCATACACCAGTAGTTTTGGGCTACTTCGAGCTGAGCGCAGGCGCTTGGAATCGTATTTTTGGAGTCCAGCAAGCATTCCAGCTCGATCGAGCAAATCTATATAGTGGGCGATAGTTTCGGTATTGCCCTTGTCGTCCAGTTGCCCAAGGAGCTTACGATAAGAGATCTCTTGAGATGAGTAGAGCGAGCCATATTCGAAAGCCCGTTTTAAAAGCATTGGCTTGCGAACGCTTTCCATCTGCAAGACATCGTTTGAGACAGTAGCTTCTATGATTGACTCGCGCATGTAATCCAGCCAGCGAGTGCGAGACGAAACCAAAGAGGCTGCTCCTGGATATCCTCCATGACTCAAAAAGGTTTGAAAATCCCATCCGAAACACTCTTGCATCTCGCCAAACGACCAATGGGTGGATCGGAGAAGCTCAAACCTGCCAGTTAAGGAATCTCCCATCCCCTAATATGAGGAGAACGCTGTCAAGAGCAAAAAATGGCCAAGGCTCGATGAT
>CAZOMM010000005.1:17796-41222 GCA_964581165.1 uncultured Coriobacteriaceae bacterium | reverse complement strand
CTCGCCTCCTGTTTTACGGTTGTTTTACAGTTGGGCAATGACATGACACATTATGGAGGTGACAAGACATATGACAAGACTAATGTCTGTCGACGGAGGATAGTTAAAGCAAGCCAAACAGGCGTGGGGGCAAAATTAAAATTTCAATAAAATTCTGGGGGGCATGTCCAAAAAATGTCCAAAAAATGTCCACACCCCTACTTAACAAACAATTTTAAGGTCAAGTTGGATATTTTTAGCTTATCTCTTGGAGACAACATACGCCTCTCGCCAGGATAAACCCTATCATCGTTGACAAAGGTTCCATTTAGAGAGTCAAGATCCTCAACAAAAGCCATGTCGTTATCTAAAAGAATTTTTGCATGTTCACGACTGATGTCAGTGGAATTGGTAATGCATATATCACAATTGGGCGACCTGCCAAGTATGTTTTCTTTTTTCTTTAGCTCCCAAATTAAGGACTCATCTTCAAGTCCTACAAAAAGCTGTCCCTGCCCTTTGGTAAGTCCCCCAGCTGATGGTTGTGTATTTATATTGGGAGAAGCAGGCTGATTTTTCCAATCGTCCCACCCATGCTCATCACGATTATCAAGACGCAGAGTGTCTACTTGGGGAAACTGGGATATTGTATTGTTTGAAGCGATAATTCCAGCATTTTGAAGCATTTCTTCGTAGATAAATCTATTAAAAATCCCATTAGATGCCCTAACAAAATCTATAACCTTTGTGTAGATAACGCGCGACTGAGCCGAAAGGCCACCCGATGCCCATTCCATTATTTGTCCAAGGGCATCAATAGGGCCATCTGATGCAGACTTATTTGTAGTCAAAGGAATGTAAGCAAAATGGAGAGAAGTTTTTTGGGGATTTAGATAAATATAATCGGTGTAAAAACAGGTTCTATGCAAAGCCAAGTCGTTTGTTTCACATGTTTTTGCAAGTCTTAAAAACGAATTAAGTATGCACCTGAAGAGGTCATCAGATACGGATCCGCCTAAAAAATCATATAAGGGTTGATCCTGTTCAAGTATATAAGTGAATCTATATTTGTCTTTGTCTTTGTTTATCCTCAAAGGCAACAAGACATCATCTAGACAATGGATAAGCTTTTTTGACTCTTCGTACTTTAGTTCATCGTTTTTTTCAGATATAACCACAAGCTCCCCGCTTTTGGAGGAGCTTGCTTTTTTGTATTTAAACTTCATCTAATCCTCTAGCACAGCTATATCAAGATAAATTTATCTCCATTTGTAAAACCAATCTCTGCAACAGTAGCAAAGGGGTTTTGAATCTCTCCAGTGCGTACATAAAGCAGTGCTGCATCTGGCGTAGATAGATAAAAATCTGGTTCGATAACCTGCATGGCCTGGCTTATTAGCTGAGTGACAATTTGCATGCTGGCATCGCGAGGAACCCAAAAATCGTAGTGGCCCTCATTAACAGGAAGTATCACCTCAAATAGGACTTTTTGCTTCATGTAGAGACCTCAGTGCTACTTATTGCTTGTTCAGTGTTTGCCCAATCGCACTCAATCTCGATTGTAGACTGACCAATGTGAGACATAGTTTCGTTAAGATTCTGCATTTCTGTGAGACATTCTTCTAAAGCTTCGTCAGCTTCTGCTGTAAAGCAGTCACTAACAACAGTTACTACTCCGGTTACAAGAGTGCCAACTCCTGTAAAAGAAACACTTCCACTAACAGTACTCGAAATAGCAAACGAAGTGCCTTTGGATGCAACACTGCCAACCATGTCAGTTAAGTTTTCGTTATCAGAAAACTGAGAAGCATAATCAGATGCTAGTTCCCCAACAACCTTACTTGAAACATAGTTTAGAATCTCAGCATCGGCAAGATCTTGGTCTCCAGCCATGGATTTTTCATAATAATCTGCAACTATTTTAGCTTTGGACAAATCTCCTGAATCGATTTCTACAACATCACTTGCGCTGTTTCCAGAAGCTTGATCTATAAGATTGCCAATACGTGTACCGGCATTGTATGCAGTAATAAGTACAGACGCTGTTTTAAGTGCAAATGCTATTCCAATTGGACCTGTGGTTGTAACTAGAGCTACGGTTCCAATTATTGCAGCAGCTGTAACTGCAATCGTTGCAAGAGTACTCCAAAATGCTTTCTTGGCTGCCTCTTCTTCATAAATTATCTCTAGTCTAGTTTGTTTTTGACTGGCAAGGACGGTCTGAGCCTGGATTATTAGCTCCTGATTTTCTGATGCATACTCATTCATATTAGCCAGGGCGTTTGATAGATCGGAAAAGTCAGTTATAGAACTGATTGCACCTGGTGTATATGAAATCATGTATCCGGGTTTGCTGCAGGTTGAAATAGCTTTATCAAGAGCATTTTTTGCAACTGAAAAATCCGAATCATCAGAAAACTCAGCTTCTCCCTGAGCTTCGGACTCGTGAATTGCCTCGATAAGCTTAATCAAGTCATTAACGATTGTATTTAATGAACTTTCAGCAGAATTTGTTGTAGGAGTAGTTATAGAAACTCCTGCGTTCGAAACACAACTTGCAGCCTTACTCAGACTATCCCCTATAGATACAAGGTGTCCTGCTTTTAGGCTGTCTATTTGACTAGACATACTATCCATCTCGCTGGTTGGCAAGATGGCCTCTCCGGTTTCTGCCGCTGTTTCATTTACGGGATTTCCGGTGTATCTAGCGCTATAAACATGAAATAGATTGCATAAGTGATTTGCGAGGATAACAAAGCTCGCAAAAAGATTCATGTGCACTTCAGAAAAATAGCATTTAACAGCTGCCGCAGCTCTTCCTTGAAAGCTTGGGTTATTAATTAGCAGGGTCATTGAATTGCTTGCATCAGAATATGCATCTTCTAGCAGTGCGCAGTAGTTTATTATAGATTCACTTGTTTCCTGAAGATCTACGCTATATATGGTAGCCACGGCTTACCTCCTTCCATTAACGAAAGCCTCCGCCACCGCCGCTGCCACTGCCGCTCCGGCCTTTGATAGAAGAAGTCGGTGGTTTGTTAATAAAGTTCCTACGAGCAATATCTTTTTCGGATTCTATTAATGTTTCGTAAGCCGTTTTATAGTTTTCGATGTCGTTGGTAAATAGAGTGCTATAGGTTTCGATAATGCTTTGAGTATCTTTAAAATTACTTTCAAACGTATCCATCGCCGTAGAACTAGAACTTCGTCCTGGTAAATCAACACTAATAGAAGTTAGATTGTTCTTAGAGTCAACTAGCTTTAGGTATACGTCTTTAAGTTGGTTTTCTTGAACTAAAATATTTTCGCCCCTCATTAATCGCCCCTTCTTGAGAACTATGATTAATCAGAAATGCTTTTAATCAAATAAATTACTAAGTGCATCAGTTAGATCGTTGATAGTATTCTCGGCTGAGCTTATTAGCTGAACTAGGACGTTTACCTGACTTTTTAGGGCCCAGCGTTCAGATTTGATCTGACTTTTATAGTTAGAAATACTAGTTTTTAAATTTTCGGCAGTTGAAACAGCATAAGAGCAATAAGAACTGTTGGTGTTTTTGCGCCGACCACACCACAAAGTATCTTCTCCAAGTTTCTTTGTTTCTTTTAAATAGGTCCTTGCATCAGAAAGAGCTGTATCAACATAAGCAATAGCAGCATCGAGCTCAGCTATCCGCTCATTTAAGGCATTGTTATTGGCCTTAGCCTGCTCGTATTGATCAGTCCAGTAATTAATTTGCCGATTGATGGATTCAACAGTTAGTTCCATTTGTATCTCCTACCACTCAGCCTCTATGCGGCCAGGTTGACCTTTCTTGTAGTCGGTCTTTTCTAAGACCTGATAGATAAGGTCGAGAGATTGTTGGCTCTCTTCGTCTTCTAGACCCTCAAAATGAACGTTTTCGATGTTTTCGTGATTGAAATAGATAAACACATTGCCCTGCATTCCCTCGGGGAATAAACAGCCCGCATAGTCGTAATACTCTTTTTCGTTGTTTTCTTCGTTTACGGATAAAACTGCTCTAGACAAGATCATTAGCCTATGAGGATTGCCCTCAAGATTGATAACTGATCCAAGTGGTAGAAAATTCGGAGCTTCGATCATTGTTATTCCTCTCTATCGCTGTCCTGAGTTTTTACGAGGTATACAAAGCGGGCATTACCAGCCTCTGCCATGTAGCCATAGGAGTCGTCCTGAGAGAGACCTTTTTTATATTTGACGTTGTAATTAAGAGAAATGCTCGATTGAGAATCGGCACCTGAGCCAACCCATAAACCATCTTTGTTGGTCATATGGGCTTTAAACCAGTCCTCGTAGTGATAGTCGACAGTATCTATGCCATCTAAAAGTACAAAGTAATTTTGATCCGAAGAATTTAGTAGCTTTAGATAGTTTTTAAACTCTCCTGCCAAAGCAGAATCCATTGATTTAATTAGCGTGCTAATTCCAGAAACAATAAATAAGTGAGATTTTTCTGACGACTGAGTTGTTTTGGAAATAATTTCTTTTAGATAACTAGAAGCAGCATCTGTCTTGCGTGTTGCCAAAAGACAGGCGCGGGGCTTTGACTTCATTAGCTCAATAATATCCAAAACAATTACATTCCAATTTGGAAGCATTACAGCTGTTTGGATTAAAGCATCCATAAACTCAGAGCCAGTCTTCTTCTTTTGAAAAACGCATCTACAAATTGGATCATCAGAAAAATCTAGAACTGCTGTCTGCAGATTGTCGTCATAAACACCAATTGGAATTGTTCGCGGCAAAACTTCGAATTTAGTTGCCATATGCGGGCTAATAATCTTGGGAGCAACTGGAATTGAAGCTGCTCTATCTTCGTATTTTTGACTTAAGTTTTTGCCTATAGCAGCAATTTTTTCGAATTCTTGTTCATCTTGAGAAGCTATCGAAGCTGCTTGGAATAGATAAGTTTGCTCATCGAGCGACACAAGACCCCTTCCAAAACCTCTGGGAAGTGGAATATCTCGCACAGACCCAAAAAGCATGGTGTAATCTGCAATATCAGTTAGCTCACAGCAAACAGCTTGCCTAAAGCTCGATCGCATTCTCACACGCACAGAAGTAATAGTCTCTCCGCAGGCAATTATGCTGATGCCAGCAGAAGGAGCCTCGCGCAAAAAGCGCTGCAACCTATCTTCTAAGTCTGAAAAAGTATCTAAAAAGGCTGCAATTCCGTTAATAACAACCAGTATTGCTGGGCAGTCGGAGTTTTGTGAGCAATATCTTTGGAAGCTACCCCCGTAGCTTGCAAACAACTCACGTCTTTGAGCTATTAGTCCTTCGATAAAGTCAAAAAACCTATTGACCCTCTCTTCGTCGCTAAAAATAACAACATCTCCCACCTGGGGAGCTTCTGCAAAAGCCGTAAGAGATTGAGTCCCAAAATCAAGTACATACGCATTAAGGGTCTGCGGGCTGTGGCTAAGTATTAAGGAACAGAGCATTGTCTGTAGCATCATCTCGGCTCCAGCATCAGCAGCTCCATAAACTATCAAACTGCCGTTACCGCTAAGATCAATGCACACTGGATGCTGTTCCTGTCTTGCTGGGGCATCCAATTCTCCAAGCAAAGCCACCAAATTGAAGTTGTCTTGCCAGGCAAGCGAATACTTTGCCCGTAGATCTTCCAAGGCAATCCAGGTAGCAAGCGGGGGCAACCATAGAGGTCGTGTAATGCTGTTATGCGTTGTGGCAACTTCGCAAACATGCTCAAGGACCGCAACTAACTCAGACTTAGAATCGTCTTGAGACTTTGGTTTGGGCATTTTCATGCTCATCAAAACCCGTCCTGTATCGCCAATGTATTCAACAGTTGGATCTTTCTTGTTACTTCTACGTGCCGGATCGTAAGTATTTCCCGAATATCCAGATTGTCCCAAGGAGTAAAGCTCGTTATATCCAACCATTAAATAAAATCTGCCTGGCTGCTTTAGCTCGGCAGCATCTGGAGTCTTAATGACCTCTTTAGAATCTGCAGCATCTGCAACTTTTAGAGAGATCTTAAAGCGCGCATTAGACCAGATTTGATCGTTGACAACGCCAGAGGGTTTTTGAGTTGCAAGTATTAGATGTACCCCCAAAGAGCGTCCTATGCGAGCTGCAGAAATAAGCTCATCCATAAACTCGGGTTCTTGTTGTTTAAGCTCTGCGAACTCGTCGGCAATTATCATCAGGTGCGGGCATTTTTCGCTCACACGCCCCTGGCGATACATATCAAGGTACTTATAAATATCCACATTGTCGCCGCCTGCAACTTCGCGCGCATCGTTAAACAAACGCTGGCGACGCTGCAACTCACTTTTAATTGATACAAGACTTCTGGTGATTGCCGCACCATCTAGATTTGTAATAGTTCCAGCGAGATGAGGTAAAACAAAGCGATCATTTTCGAAAGCCGAAGCTAAACCACCACCCTTGTAATCGATGAGTACAAAGGCAACATCGTCTGGCGAGTAATTAACAGCCATCGAAAGGATGTAGCTAATTATGAACTCCGATTTACCTGAACCTGTGGTGCCAGCTATCAAACCATGGGGACCATGTATCTTCTCGTGTAGGTTAAGAAGAAACGGCTCGCCTAGCTGGTCGACTCCAATTCGAGCGGCTAAAGAAACAGCACCGCTGTTTTCGCGCCAACGTGAATAAACATTAAGATGCTCTACTTGGCTTACATCAAACATCTCCATAAAGCCGTATGTATCTGGAAGTTCAGTTCCAGATGAACCCATTTCGAGCTTTTGTTTTGTTATGTCAAAGACAAAGTGATCAGCCTGAATTAGTTCTACAAAAGGATCAAGTTTGATCTGAAGACTTTTTCCAGAAACATCATCACGGTTTAAAAGGTAGGCTTTAGAAGAATGCTCTATGTTAAGAACACTCTTGCATTGTTTTGGGAGCTCATGCATCTTTTGGGCGGCAGCGATAAAGGAAAAACCAAGATTGTCCTTTAGTTCGAGCAGCCTTTCGATAAATTCTGCTCTATCAAAAATAGTTTTAGATGTACAAACAATCACATAGTAGGGCCGAGCATCGCGAGCCTCTAGATATGCAGCTTCTTCTCGAGCAGTAAGCTGTCTATCTAGAAACATCCCGACTTCGTTTGCTCCGTCAAGACTGCTCGCAAAAAATCTAGTCTCTTCTTCGTCGTCGAATGTATGAGGCAAATGACTTACAAAACGCCATAGGGACACATCGGCTTTATCGCAGAAAAAGACAATCTTTACCCTGTCATAAGCATGCCTAGATGCAATTTGGATAATGATATTTCTTATAAATCCTGAGGTATATTCGCTAGAACCTACAATACCTAGGGCCGGAGTTTCTATTAGATGAAAGGCAACAGGAACGGAACGCAAAATATTAGGTTCCTTAGAGAAGTTTTCTACAACATCTCTCAGCTCATCTTCTTCAACCTGAAATTTCTGATCGGGAAATCTGATATTGGCCTCAAGCGAAATATCACCAATTCCAAGACGTACATCCAGATAATCTTGATGTAAGGGTGTCTCGCTCATAAAAAAGCTATCGGCATCCTTGGCATGCAAGAGGCATTCCTGCGGCGAGACGCAATTTTCTCGAAGTATTTGAGATTGAAGTTCGATTTCTGCAAGCAATGTGCTTTTCATCTTACTTAGATACTCAGAATACGCTGCTTTTCTGCGCATTTCATCGCGTGCGTATTTTCGCTTCTCAAATCGAGAATTGAGTATTGGCCAAACCACACTTCCAACTATCATCGCAACAGCCATACAGATCATAGGAATTGCTCTTAGCCTACCGCTGTCCCGATCGAGCATATAGGTAACAGAAACAGCAGCAGACATAACAGCAGCTAAACCCATAATCATCGACGGGCCTATACGCATTAAAAGAGGAGTTTCGTTGGGTTTGGCTTTTTGGGGTGGAGGATCTATCGAAAAATCCTTAGGCTCAATGGAGCGCATGAACCTTAGGGCCGGATAGAAGTAGTCCTCCTCGGCTTCGTCAATATCTTCACGGATTGGTACATCACGTGGAGCTTGATAGTTAACTAAGGAGCCATTCTCTATAACTTTGACCCTATTTCCGGGATTATTATGAGATATAAGTCCGCGACCAACTACGATAGTTAGGCCAAGAATCGAGACGATATTTCCATTTGAAAGTGGAACTTCGAGTCCCGACCTAATCCTAACTCCATTAACGAAGACTCCGTTTGCAGAATCAAGATCACGAACATACATCCTTCCATCCCGATAAGAAATTCGGGCATGATAAGACGAAACAAACTGGGAGTCGTAAACCATTAAATTGTCAGCGGATCTGCCGATAGTAAACTCGATATCTTGCGTAAAGCCAATTACTTTTGAGGTTCTATCTCCAGGTGTGTTAGGTCGACATATCACCGTCCACTCACTTGAGCCATCCATTATCGACAGCACAGAGGACTGATTTGTTGCTATCTCAATTGCATGAGGCATATTGCTTCCGCGAAAAGAGATACCAGTAGATGGGCTAAACTCCCAAGACTTGTTGTCGCTGGTGGCCTTAACTTGAAACAATTCTTTCCCCGAGGGGGCAAGAATTGTATGCGCACCCAAGACTTCTTCTGGGAGAGCCTGGATATTAGATGCCTCTTGTGAGTGGACGATGACTAGCATTCCTCAGGCCTAGCCCTTAAACATAGCCCCAATTTGGGCATCCTGCTCTTCTAGAGCGGTTGCGGTCTGATCTAGTGCGGTAGCAATCTCTTCGATAAGCTCTTGTGCGGCCACAAAACTTTTTCTTAGATCGTTGTTGTATCTGTCTGCGTATGAGGTACTTGCTTCACCTTCCCACTCTTGCTGAAGTTGGCTCAAAAGAGAATCCATCCTAGTAATAACATCACCGACAGCATTTCCTTGTTGCCTGTACTCGTTAGCACGTGAGCGCATCGTATCCGGCGAAATTTTGATTGTGCCTGCCATTTTTGTTTCCTCCTTATATAGAGATACTTTTATATCGAGTCGCAGCTATTTACTGCGTTGACTCCATGCTTAAAAATCGACCTTAAAAATTTCGTCGGCTAGGGTAAGGGTGTCTCCTCGATGTAGCTCGACAGTCTCTCCGACATTCAATTCGCGACCATTAACAAAGGTTTTATTAGTAGATCCCATGTCCTGAACTTGAACAGAGTTATTTATCTTGAAGATCTTGACATGCTCCCTACTGATCATGTTGTTTCCTTCTATCTGATACGTAGCAGCGCTGCCTTTTCCTAAAACGGCTGGAAAGCTTTTGACTGTTATTGTCTGGCCGTTGTTACGAACCAGTCTCACGCTTTGAATTAATATGCCAGTCGGATTATCAGAAGACAGAGTTGGAAAAGGCATAGAAGCAGCCGTGGATCCTGGAGTAGCTGTGGAAACAGGGCTCGGCGTGGGAATAGAGCCAGCTGTGGAAACAGAACTAGGGCTGGGATTTGATGTAAAGCCTGGCGTAGAAACCGGCGCGGATCCAGAAGTGGAGGCCGGCGTAGGATCTTGTGCAAGAGCATAATAATTTGATGGAGTATACACCCGGTAATTATTAGCCTCGGAAATCCACTCCGGAACATATCTGGCTACCCAGTGACCCAAGGCTCTATAAAGCAAGCACCATAAAAACGAAATTCCAATAAAGGCAAGGTAGGTAAAAACAATAATTATCAAAACAAATGCAAGGAGTGTGCCGCCCAAGCTAGACAATCCGTATCCGTAGTATGAGGAGTAGTAGGAATAATAGAGATAATCGATATATAGATCTTGTATTGTATCGGCGATGCTAACTGCAAATATACTTCCAACTATTGATGAAAGTAGAGCCAGAATTAAGAACCAAAGGAAGCAAATTAAACCTATACCAATTAAGCACCAGATATAAGTCCCAAACTTCTTTCCCATTGCACTAAACAACTTGGGAATTTGAAAACCCTGGGCCAAAGAATCAAAGACTGCTATGCGAATATAACTTGCGCCCTGAACAATCCCTAAGAGAATTGCTACTAATGATCCAATTATTGGAACTGGGATAAGTCCGACCAGAAAAACTATCAGAAGACAAACAAGAGTTATAACAACAGCAAAAAAACCTATTTTGAAATTGCCACTATCAAAAATCTGATCTTTTTGGCTCTGTCTACCATATGCAGCATCTGCACCTTTTTTGAGAGCATAACCTATAACAAAAAAATTAAGAATTGGAACAAACATCACCAAAGCTAAGAGCAAAGTCTTTTTAAACCATCCCTGCCTACCAGTGATATCTGACCAAGCAGCGCCCAAGCAACCCTGAGAATAACGTGGAAATGCCTTGGCTTGAGCTTGTGCTTGGCCTTGATTGGCATAGCCTTGCTGTGTTTGATACGCGCCAGTCATTCCGGGGTTTACCTGAGGGTTATACCCATATGACTGCTGTGGATTTACAGACTGCGGCTGAGAATGTGCCTGTCCACCAATTGCTTGCTTTGCATGCGGAGACGCATATGCATTTGTAGAGCCTGCCTGTGCTGGATATGAGTTAAGAGCAGTTCCGCACATAGAACAGAAACTCTCACCATCCGCACAAAAGGCACCGCAGTTACTGCAATTCATAGCTTTCCTTTCCTGATCTTTTAAGTGCTATGCATAGTGTTTTGAATAAAGTCGGTCTTTCTCGATCTTTCGCTCAGTTTCTTTTTGCTCTCAATCTCTTTAGCCCAATCGCTTTTTTTTGCTCTCAATCTCAGTCTTTTTTGCTCGACCTCTTGTTTCTACTCAGTCGCTTTTGCTCAATCTCCAAAATAAGATGAAATTTCTCCAACAGTTACAAAGCCTCCAACGCTGCGAGACATCGACGAAATCCACAGTCTGTCTTTATCGAACATAAAAGAATCGCTCGATTTGACCTGCAGTTCTTCGATTTGCAAAGAGCTGCTAATGCCCGAGGAAGCATGGGTTAAATAAACTGTTCCATTAGAAGAGATCGAAAAGATATAGCTGCCATAATTAACAATTAGTTTTGCATTTTGGGCCGAGGAATATTCACGCTGTTGTCCACTTGCAGAAATGGATCGTAAGATGCTCCCAGACTCCTCTGTGCAGTAAAACAGCTCGTTGTTGATCATCGTAAAACAAGCAATCTGGCCTTCGCCCGATAGAGTCTGAGTAAAACTGGGATCTTCAAGATCTAGCGCGCTTGTATACATGGCCCATGTGTTGTCCTGTGTACTAAAAAGGACGTTTAAACCATCAGAGTTAACAAAGCACCACGCAGTAGATCCACTTTCTTTGCTCGACTCAAACAATGTCTGAGCCTGATTTGTGTCTAGAGACAGACTAACTAGTTCAAAAGAATCCTCGTAGCTTTGAATAAAGTAGGCATAGCCATCATAGATTTGCATGCTCGAGATATATGAAGTGTCAGGAGCTTGGTAAATGCTTGTCTGTGTGGCTTCTTGGGTATCGGACTCTTGGATATTTGTTGGATCTTCAATCACATGAATTTCTTGGCCATCATCGATGGAGCTTAAGCTGCCGTCGGATGTAGAAATGTAATAAAGCTTTCCGGCGTAGAAATTGAGATACAAACCATTTTCAGCAGAGATTGCTGTATAGGATTGCTCACTACTGTCTATATCAGCTGCATAGTAAATTCCCACTTCTTGCTCGTCAGTCTCATAAAACGATGAGACAAAAACTCCCGAACTGGTTGCTATCGCTGCTCCGCCACCTGTTACCGTGTTAATAGGGGCTCCATAAAGGCCGCTATAAGAAGAGTCAGAAGAACTACTAGAGGTAGATGAAGAGCTTTGCGAATTAGATTTAGAAGAAGTTGAAGAAGCGCCCGTAAATGAACTTTGTGATGAGCAGCCTTGAGATAGTACCAATACGGCAACAAAAAGAGCAGTACAGGTGCAGGACAAAAAGAAAGATCTTTTCCCTTTTGCATAGACATATCTCAAATTAACTCTTCTCATCACGTCCTCAATTTCTAGTTTGCTGTAGGAGACCTACCGTGTAAGTCTCCTACAAACATCATCTTGTTAAGCTGAATGCTTATTTGGTATTGCAATCGCCTGCACCTGGCAGCACTTGGCAGCACTTGGCTGTACGTGCAGGTATGTATCTGCACGTACACGCATCCATTAGTAACTTGAATTAGCCTGCTGCTTTTTTCTGTTGCGATATATCAGATAAGCAACAATGGCTATCAAAATTATGGGAAGGATAATAAGCAGGGCAATAAATCCCACCTCGGCCATGCTTGAATCGTCTACCTGAGTGCTGTTTTGCGCTAAGTCGCTAGCCGTAACAACAATGTCGTATGTATCTTCTACATCAAGTAGATAGACAGTGGAATCATCTTCTGATTGCACAGCATCTAAGACATCATCTGAGTCTGCAGATTGATAGACAACCCTATCTATAACTCCATTGTCCTCAACCTTAACTCTTAGTACCCCTTCATCGGGTTCAGCTGGATTTAGCACAGTAACAGTTGGAGGTGTTGCATCGATGGCAAAAGAAAGAGTTCCTCTTGTTCTTGTGCCACTGTCAGTTTGTGTCCTATCAGTTTCTGTATTTTCGGCTGTATTTGAGGCATTGTCAGTGCTAACGATAGTGATGCTATAAGAGCCATCTTCTGAGTAGAGCGAGCTGGGGAACGAATAGGTATTGCTGTACCAGTTTTCGTTGCGCTGATTGCTTTCTACGCTCATCTGGCTATCGTTAATCTGCTCTGTGACATTGTCCTTGGATAGATAGATCGAATAATCGGAGATTCCACTTGGATTTACTTCGACTACTGTTAAGTCAACTGCTGTTTGCGACCAAGTATCAAGCATCTGGTTGCCAGCGGCCACATAGAATGTCGAGCCAAATCGATTTACCGACCAGGTGACGGTCTGAGTAGTAGTGTTGCCAGCAAGATCGTATGCATTAACTGTGAGGGTATAGATGCCATCGTTAGCACGAATCTCTTCTGGATCTGCATAAGTAACTATTATCTCGGTATCTGTAGAAGAAATCGAAGCATTGTAAGGATTAGAAGTACTGTCGAGGGCACTTATCTTTTCTGGCATTCCTGCATTGCCAATAGTAGTTGAACTTGAATCGATGTTTGTATCGCTAACTAAGACAGCAGGAAGAACCGCCTCGCCAGGACCATATGCAGCATCGGTAACTCCCGTTATTTCGACAATTGGCATTGTAAGATCAATTACAAATTCACCCGAACTATAGGAGTTAAGCTGATTAGTAGCTAGATCTTCCCCACTTACTTCAAGTGTATAAATACCGTCGGTACTAAATGACACCGTAGCTGTGTGGACATTGCCATTCGAAGTCCAGCCACTAAAGGAACCGTTGGTAGTCACATTAATCAGACCCGCATTGAAGTTAGTTTCGACTACAACAAGCGTGGCGGTACGAACAGCTTTGTAGTACATCCCATTAGCTACATCATTGTTGTCAAATGAGACATCTAGAGTTGGGATTGTTTTATCAATGGTAAACGCACCATTGGTGCCAGTCATTTGATATGAAACTGTGCGGCCTACGAGATCGTTGACAACGATGTTGCTAACTGTCCAATCTCCATCTTGGCCAAAGTAGTAGGTATAGGTTCCGCTCGTTCCGTTATCGGTAAAACTACTGAGAGGGATACTTACAGCATTGCCTCCATCTCGGGTGATGGTAAAGACAGTCTGATCCCCTCTGTACTGCCGCAAATAACTATAGAATGTGTCCGAAATAGTAACTGTTAAAGTGCGATTGGATTTTAGATAAGAACCGTTATAGAAAGTATGGTTGTCATAAGACACACTAATTACTGGAGCTTCAGAATCAGCAACTAAGCGAACAATGTCAGAGGGTATGGCATCGTAGTTATCCGCAGTATTGCTAACACTGTTGCCTGCAACATCTGTTGCACTAACAATAATACTGCTGGTGTCTACCTCGGCATCACCTTTGATTTCAAGGGAATACCAGCCATCATCACCATCAGCACTCGTATATTCTTTTGAAGCATTATTGCCGGTGAGCTTGTTTGTGTAGCTTATGCCTACGCTGTCAAGTCCGGAAACTTTAGCCTCATTGGTAGATGTAGAAGTTTCAGTTGAGGGGTATTCGTCTACAACATATGCTTTAAAGGTAACTGTATCCTTGGAGAAGAAAATTGTGCCACTTAAAAGCTTATCAAGCCAAGTGGTTCCGCTGTTGTCTAACTCTTCTACATCCCAGCTTTGGAGCGTAGGAGCTACTGTATCTATTTGATATGTAACACCTGAAATTGCTCTAATAATGCCATCTGGAGTTCGAATATAAACTGTTTCTTTGTTGATGCCGTTAGCTGTGTTAACTTCCTGCCTCTGATCAAAATCTCCTAGTGCGAATCCACCATCTGGATCTTCGATTATATAAGCTACATTTTGATTCTGGTTGCCAACCGTAAACTTGTATGGACTGCTGCCATCGTCGAGTTCTTCCACTGTGCTATCAAACTCAACATATGGGTTTTCATCATCTGAGTTAAACCAGATACCAGCATAGTTCTCGGTGTTTGCTTCTTTTACTTCGTTATTTGAATTAGCAGCTTTTACAGTAAGGGTGCCGGGATAATCTCCCTCAACCCAGTCAACGGATTCCATTGAATTAATGGAGACATCTATGTCGTCACTCTTAATCTGATTTGAGTAGTACCCCCAAACAGTACCTTCTATGTTAGTGCCATATGTGAAGTTGGCACTAACACTAGAAGATGAGCTCCCATCTGTCGAATATTCCCCATCTAGATCAACGGCAGTAAAAAAGTCTACTTGGCTAATTTCATTCTTTTCTACCTCTGGAAGTTGATCCCATAAATACGCATTTACAGCCTGTAGCAAAACTTCTTTTGTATCATTTTCTAGGCGAAATGCATTGTCGTAGTTTGTATCACCAAGATTCCAGTCAGAAAATACGTCTGTAGACTCAACTTTAATAGTGAAGGTGCAGATAAAGTAAGACTCGGTTGCTTCTTCGCCATCCTCGGAACTGTCTGAGTTCGAGCTGCCATCTGAATAATCGGGGAGCTTCCATTTAACAACTACTTCTACTTCTTCGTCATTGGTACTTTGGCGCCCAGTGATTGTTAGGCTTCCTTCTGAGTAAGTTGCTTTATAGTCTCCATTCGATTCAGCTTCGGTATACACATAGCTTGTCTCCTCGACACTCATTTCATCGAGGATCTCCAAAGCCCACTGAGCCTTGTCGGTATAGATAGCGCCTTCCAGCTCAGCAGCTTCCACTTCCAGCAAAGCCTCTACATCAATATTTGTAGACTCCCATGTCTTGAGTGTATCTTCTATGGTGCTACTTATGCTGGTCTTAGTAAAAAGATCAGAGATTGTGATCTCAATTTCCTGGGATTTTTTTACGGCTTCGTACTCAGAGCCAGCATTCTCGCTGTCGTCACTGTTGTCTTCCGAAACTGCCGGCTCAATAATTTCTCCTTTGTATTCTCCTTCGTAGCTAAAGATGTAATTTCCAATACTCTGCGCATCGTCAACATCTATTGTTGCACCAAGATCAATTCCACATTCTTCTAGATAATTCTTTTGATCGTCTGTCAAATCATCTTTGATTTTTATGGTGTATGTATACGTACCAACATTTTCGACAACGTATTCAAAGTCAGTGACTGAATTGTTGTACTCATATTCAACTGTGAGAGTTTCATCACCGCTACCAAGGGCGCGTAGCTTGAGTTCGCCTTTTTCGTTTAGTGTATTTTCCTCATAATCAACATCAAGCAGACTCTCTGAAGTCGAAATGTTTGTTACCGTCTTGTTTGCGATATCCCAAACAACCCTCGACAATTCACCTATGCTTGCGTTTTCTATATCAGAGTTATTCCCACTGTCCTCGTCTTCAAATGAATAAGCAGAGATTCCAGATATTTCGATTTCTATGTAATTGTTTTCAATTAACTCTGAAGCTAAGGCACGGGCATCAACAGAATCTACAGTCTCTGCCGAGTCTTCAGAACCGCTGTTTCCTTCTGTGTCTGTTGTTGAATCGCTGCCAGTGTTGGATTCTCCCTCACCTTCTGTCGCAGTACTTTCGCTGCTTTCAGCAGAGCTGGAAGACCCTTCGCTCTGATCCTCTCCACTGCCTTCGTTTGAATCAGTATTGTCATTGTTAGGGTTATTTATGAAATCTTCAATCGCGTTAAGGGTTGAATTGCTGCTAAGTACATTGCCCTTAAAATCCGGGTCAGCGTTGAAAATGCCTTTTAAGTCATCAGTTGAATAACTTTCAAAAACTTCTTTAGCTGCATTTAACAAGGAATCTTGGATATTACTGTAGGCTGCCTCACGCTCAGTTTGATTTTCATCAGCATTTAGATCAGTTACAGGAAGCCCATCAATATCTAAATTGACACTGATCCAAGGATTGCCGGATTGAGTATCCGAGCCATCTCCATGATTGTTGTAAATCAAACTTAGGGGAATTCCGTAGGCATATTCATCATCACTATCAGCAGCGATAACATAATCAGAATAATCAGTTGACCCTTCATCATTTGCGTATGCTCTAGGACTTATTGGCACCAACAACAAAATCAAGACTGCTGAGAGGAAGAGCGACAAGCCCTTCTCAACCGACTTTTTTAATCTCTTACTCATAGACTTTTCCTCCTCACAATCCAACTACTCAATCTCAACATCCACTTCAACAATCAATTCATGCTGTTTAATCTTGAATACAAATTGCTCATCCTCCTCAACCGCCACTGCCTCTTTACTCATCGAATCGCCAGTAATAACTCCAGTGCTTGTTTGCTCATCAAATGAGAGCGCATCTGCTTGACTAGTTGAACTAGTCGACTCGGTGCCGGAGATTTGGGTAGTTGCATCAACAGCAATGGCTTGTTGTGGTACTTGATTCGCTGCGGCAACTTCATACGCAGAATCTAGACTTGTGGTTAATGGCTGACTTACCTGATCTGTAAGAATTCCTGTTTCTGCCTCGGTCTCGGTGCTTAAGATTCCAGTCTCGTTTTCTGAGTCGGCATTAAGAATTCCGGTCTCAGCTTCACTATCAAAAGTAAATTCTTCTTGAGTAGAACCTGTATCGCTAGCAGTTTGGGTGCTTAAAAGCCCGGTTTCGATCTCTGTATCTGCGGCTAATAATCCTGTTTCGCTCTCTGTGTCCGCAGTGAGAAGTCCAGTTTCACTCTCTGAGTCCGCAGTTAATAGCCCGGTGACAGATTCGCCTTCGCTTATCAAAAGACCAGTCTCTGATTCACTATCGGCTGTGACTTCTTGTTCTTTTGCAACTGAAAAAGTAGAAGACCCAGCGGCAGCAACAACAGGCGAGTTAGCGGGTAATTGAGTCTGAACTGCCGCCTCCATAAGGGTTGACTGCTCAAATTCGAGAGTCTCTGTTCTAGATTCGCCATCATCAAGAACTAGACCTGTCGACTGCTCACTTTCGGGAATATTTGATGAACTTTGTTGTTTTCCTGTTGTCCTATCGTCCGAAACGGATATACGACCAGAACTACCACTACGGCCTTTGCCAGAGCCTGGCCTAGGTCGAGCAAAATTCCAACGATTGGATTCACTTGCCTTACTCGGCTTGTGCTGCAGGAATCGAATGGCCTCACGAACTTCTAGCTTAAAAAACAGAACTACACAAACAACAGCACATACGGCCGCTAAAACATATGCAACTATCGACAAAATACCTAAAACCGTATCCATCTCGGCTCACCCTTCCGTACTCGAAGACCAGGTAACCGAGACATAAGAGCGCGCAGGAGATAGCGAACTTATGGTTTCGCTGTACAAAGCAGAGTCTTTTGTCGCAGAGTTATAACTATTCATGTTTGACTCAATGGTTTCTAACAAGTTCGAAACCTGAGCAGATGTAACTCCTGCCTCCCTAAAATAAGTACCAAATTCAACAATTTGGCTGCATATGAGTTTGTAATTATGCATTTGTACGACAGGATCTAAGTCGGCTGAAACGAGAGAAGAGAAGTAATCCCACTCCTGAGCAAAATCAATGTCTACGTTTGCCTCTTTGCCAATTCTTTCAACATTTTTTGCATATTCAACCAAGGCATAGTAGGCCTCTGCCTCTTCTCTAAGGTCAAAATCTACACCACCGTATTCTTGGGCTTTTTTGAAAAAGCTTTCGGCGCTTTTAATGCGAGTTAGCTCACTGTCATTGCCGTCCGAATAGGCCCAGTAAAGTTCGCCGATATCAAAGAAAAGCTCGGCCGCATCTGCGCTATTAACGCTAAGGTTGCTTAGGTTTGAATCATAGATTCTTGTAAAAGTTTCCTTTTCTTCAGCAGAAAATACGCCATCATCTTTATAAAGAGAGATCAGAGCTTCGTAGGCCTCTTTACCATCAACCCCTGGCTTTTTCTCTATTGCTGCTAGATACCTTTCTTCTGCGATGCTTGGTTCCGACTGCGCTTGTGCCTGAGCAATCAAAGAATCAAATTCGTTGTTGATAATTGCGGTACGTGCTGCACCGCATGCAAAGCCAACAACCAAAAATGCAGCTGCTGCAATTCCGAAACCACCGGAGATCTTTACTTTTTTGGCTTGTTGATTTCTAAAGTCCTTTGTTAGCTGCTGGTATCTCTCTAAATCGCTTGCTAATTCCCCGCAATTTTGATAGCGCTCACTGCGCATATAAGCCATGCACTTGGGAATTATTACATCGGCAAAGCCCTCAGAAACATTTGGGTTGTACTCACGAATATTCGTTTCTTCTACAGGATAAGGTGGAACCACACCAGTCAAAAGGTTCCATATGGTAGCTCCTATGCCATAAATATCGGAGCGGGAATCGGTTTGTCCCTGATGAGCCTCGGGCGAGGCAAAACCTTCTGTTCCAAAAGCTACAGTATCTTGGCTTTTATTGTCTTTGTACTCCCTTACCACCCCAAAGTCGATCAGCTTTATGTAGCCATCTGGCCTCAGCATAATATTGGAGGGCTTAATATCTCTGAAGATGATGGGGGGATCTTGCTCATGTAGATAAGAAAGCGCATCGCAGAGCTGCAGCATCCAAGACTGAACATTTTCCTCGGATTGGACACCTTCTCGGCGCAGCACTCTCGCCAGTGATTCTCCCTCTACATGATCCATGACAATGTAAATATAATTGCTCGTTTTGAGCACATCATGAATTGAAACAATGTTGGGATGATCGAGCCTAGAAAGAATCTCGCTTTCTGCTTTAATAGACGACTCAATGCTTCGGCCCGAGGCATCCATTCCAGAACGCACTACTTCTTTAATAGCCCACTGCTTATTGGAAAGCTCAAGATCAATTGCAAGATAGATGTGCGAGAAGCCACCTTCACCTATTTTTTGCAAGATTTTGTACTTGCCTTTTAGAACATCACCAAGCTCTACGCCAGTCTTAAAATCAGCCATATCGGTTACCTCAGCTTCTCTGGCATAGCATGCATTACCGCAGCAGAAAGATTGTCGGTCTCGCCTCTTGAGATAACATCCTCTACTACCCTAGAAAGTTTTTTACGTACCTCGTCTATTCTCATTTCGCTAGAAGGGTAATCGCCCCAAAAGTCTTCGTTTCCAAATATAGAAACGAGTTCTTCCTCATTTAAGACATGTCTAAATCCATCGCTGCAAACTAGATACGTAGCTTCTTGCACAAGGTTGTGGTGTGAGATATCTGGGGCTACCTCTTTGGATGCCCCAATACATTGAAGTAAAACATTTCGCTGTGGATGAGTTCGGGCTGCTTCTTCTGTTAAATGTCCAGCGTCAATTTCGCGTTGAACAAAAGTTTGATCGTGAGTAAGCTGCTTAGCGCTCTCAGAAGTAATTTCATAAATTCGAGTGTCGCCAACATGTGCAATCGTAAAGCGACCGCCCATTGCCAGCATGGCTGTCATGGTTGTGCCCATATTCATTTGGTTTTTAGATGAGTAGGCCATAATTTTGAGATTGAGGTCTTGCACAAGGCCACTCCATTGACCCTCGACAAGGTTTTCCAAGCCTTCAATAGAACTCCCCATGGTTTTTAGTGCAGATGGAAGCTTCTGGTTAAACCATTTAGACATTTCTCTAACCACAGTGGCACTAGCAAGTTCTCCGTGTTCAAGACCGCCCATGCCATCTGCAACAACAAGCATTGCGACATCACCATCTACAGTCGAAGCAATGTCTATGCATACGCTGTCTTGGTTGCTTTGCTTAACCACTCCCCTATCGCTATATGCCACAGCCTCAAACTTCACCCTTAACCACCTATCGGTTCTTAGTAGCTACTGGAGCAGGAATAATTTCGACCCTAAAGCGCTCTTCGCTTAAAACGACAACATCCCCGTCGTGTAATTCCCTAGATTCCTGTGGAGCAAGACGTTTTCCACCCACAGCAGTACCGTTTTTGGATTTGTTATCCCTAACCCAGCATCTAGATCCATCTATTCCAAAAAAAGCGTGTTGGCGGGACACATTATTTGTATTTTTGACCTGATAAGACGCATACATAGATTTGCCGACAAGAAAGTTTTGGCCGGTAACTTCAAATCTTTCTCCTGTACTGATGCGGGTTAAAAACAGGCGAGTTTTTTGTTTTGATGGAATAGCCGGAAAATCCGGAGTTACTGGAAAATCCGGAGTTGGCTCAATTGGATTTGAAAGTAAATGTTCTGTAGGTTGATCAGCACTTGAATTCGAAGTCGGCTCAGCCCGACCTGGGCTTTGCGTCGGAAAATGTTCTGTGGGCTGATCAGCGCTTGAAGTCGGTTCAGTCCGACCTGGGCTTTGCGTCGGAGAAGTTGGAGTTTGCCCCGGACTGTTTGAAAGGGGGGTATTTCCCCTTGTTGGTTTTGAAGGTGGAGTAATTGGTTTTGGCGGCTGTTGCTTCTTCTGTTCTGATGTAGCGGACGCACCGCCACTAACGTCTGTTATGTCATTTGCGTTTTGGACAGCATTAGAAAGCGAGATTGTGCCTGTGTTGGGATCTTGTGTTGCATCATTCTGAGGGTTCTGTGATAAACTCCCCCCCCCTAGGCACCCTGCTTCGTTTTGTGGATTGGTGACTTGATTATGGTCCTTACTGGGGCTGGGGTCATTTTGAGCGGAAAATTTTGTCGTTGCATCGGGATCACTTGCATCAAGCTTGGTAATTTGAGGTTCAAAATAGGGAGAATCTAGACCCAATACTGTTGTTAAAGGACCACTAGGTTCGTCAAATGAGATGTCATTGTTGGCACTTGCATTTGCTGCAGTGACCGGATCTGAAATCTTAGCAGCGCCATGCTTGTTTAGATTTAGCTTAGCTTCTTCAACTATCTGCTCAAGTTCATCGCGAATGGCAACAGGATTAAACGAAGTCATAGGTTTTATTCGACCTCTAAGCTTTGCCAGAATTAGGCCGGCTTCGGCATCTGTAGGCTGAAACAGAGAAGATATATTTTTGAAAAAGTCTAACTGCTGAGTGTTATTGGCCTTTAGATCTGTAAAAGGCAGGTAAAGAAAATAGAATCTTGAAGTTTGGGGATCATAGAAAATATAGTCTTCATTCAAAACAAGAGACTTTAAAAGCAGGTTTCTATTAAAGCATGAGTTAAAGACATCTTTGAACTGGTCTGCAAAAGAAATAACTGTACTGATATCAACTTGAGACATCCGCACAGACCTAAGTGTCTCGTGTCCCTTGCCAATATCGGCAGCTACAGTAACAACGCCATCACGGTGATCAATCACAGACAAATTGTAAAAACACTTAATGCGATTTGTACGCTCAAGCAGATTTTTCGAATAAGAAAACTCTTGTCCGCGATACACAACATGGCCATTATCTATGTAAAGGCTTTCGAACACCTAAACCCAACCCACTTATTCATCTTTGTTGGAATAATGCGGATTTATTGTTTTATATATTTGAAGATCTTTCCAACAAATTGTCATAAAACAGTTGTTTTATGTAATAACTCCAAAAGGCAGGGAACGAATGTCCTCCATATCATCATAAACGCCAAATGGGTTTACTTTTAGTAAACGCTGATTAACTCACTTTGCCTGTTTTTGGCCTGAGTCGGCTTGTTTCTAGCCTGCGTCGCGCTCCTGCACGACACAGGTTCACCGGTTAGCGAAGCCCTATATACAATCAGACTTTCCCTAGCGAAGACCTATATGCGCTAGATAGGAATAAAAGCGACGTTTGACTTCTTTGGCTTTACCCTGACTTACCGGAATTATTTTTCCCGACAGCAAAGAAATACTGGCACCACTAAGTTCGGATACTAAATTCATGTTTACAAAATAACTTTTGTGACATCTAAGAAAATAGTCGGGGAGTTTAAATTCCATATCAGACATGGTTGCATAGGTGCTTAAAATCTCACCATCACAATGAATGACAACCTTGCGAAGCTGGCTTTCTATAAATTCAATACGACTGCTTTTTATGACCCTTATAGCTCCATGGACTTGAACTATAAGATTTTCGCGTCTGTGTTTTTCTATGTTGCCAATGGCCTTATCAAGAGCAAAATTCAAGTCAAATTGATCAAGTGGTTTAAGCAAAAAAGACACATGCTCTGTCTCGTAAACAGCAGTGCAGAAAAATATGTTATCCGTGACATATATGACCTGCGTTCGCGAGTCAGAAAACATCGTCTTTACAATTTCGATTCCATTTGGATGATCAATTCCTAAATCTATATCCACAACGGCAATATCAACATCATCATCTGGGAGCGGGAGATGTCCATTGATATCGTGGATCTGAACCACAAACTCAGAGGCTTTTAGATGCTTATGAAGCATATTCTCCAAAGATTTAGATACTTTGAGATCATCGTCTAGAATCAGTACCCGATACATCTTTACCTTTTATCTATCAAAAGCATTTACATTTAAAACACAGAATAAGTAATGTAACAAAAAAGGTCTTCAATGTAATTAGATATGCAAAATCGCTGTAAGCGGCAATATTCCTAGAATGAAAATCCATTATTGGAGAATAGATACTGGTGTTGGCTAGTTCCACAATTTAATGTTTCCCTAGCCAACTTTAAATGTATGAAAGAAATTTCCATTTTGTTGGCTTAATACGCTGCCCCGTTATTGAAGTTATCTTTAATACAGCCAACTTTTTATGCAGATTGCAAAATTTTTAAACAATCACTAGTAATTCTTTACCAAGCTTTTTAAAAGAATTTAATTTTTCCAAAACAAATATCATTAGCGCCTCATAGACAGCAGGCAAAGCAAGGTAAGACTTTGGGCATTTGTCTTACACGTGACTTATTCGTCAAAGCAGATTTTTCTTTTGATGAATAAGTTACTTGGGTCGCAGGAAAGATAAGGAGGGAGAAAGGATTATGTATGAGGGGAGGTAGCGAATCGTCAAGGGAATAGATAGTTCAAAATTCCCTATTTATTTGGGTTGGATACCCGTTT
>CAZOMM010000005.1:3813-17696 GCA_964581165.1 uncultured Coriobacteriaceae bacterium | reverse complement strand
TTTGGGTTGGATACCCGTTTGTTGGCGTGCTCATTAATATAAGGAGATGAGGTCGAATGAGCGACAATACAAACTCGGAAGCTGTTGAGACGCGAAAGCCTTTATCTAAGTCTCTTAAAGTTTTCTACGGTGTAGGTGACTTTGGTTTTAGCCTAATGAGCAACGTAGAAACTTACTACTTTGTATTTTTTCTAACAAATTTTGCGCTATTTGATACTGCTACAGCAGCAATCGTATCTGGTATTGGATCGGCAGTAGATGCGATTTTAGGATGGATGTACGGCGGTTTTATCAATTCCCTTAAGCCAATGAAATGGGGAAGGTATCGCTCGTGGCTACTCGTTATACCATGGTGTGTACCAATTCTTTATGCATTTGAATTTACCGTACTTAGTGAGAACACAATCATTGCAGCTGCTCTCATTATCTTTTTCAATGTCACCTCTCATGCGGCCTGGGATTTCCCGTATGTAGCAAATATCTCGATGATTTCGATGGCTGCCAAAACACCCGAAGATCGCGCTCGCATGTCATCGACTCGTGGTGTTTGGTCTAATGCTTCAAAGATCTTCTTTGGCTACATCATGACCGGACTGTTGCCCATTGGAGCAATGCTTTTGGGTGAGGCAAATCAATATGCCTTTTCTGCGTTTGTACTGGGTGCTTGTTTTGCAATTCTTTACTTTGTGCATTTTCGTATGTTTAAGGGTTACGAAAAGGAATACACCAAAGAAGAACTTGCTAACTACAAGCGCAAGGAAGGTGCAGATCAAGGCAGAACAACATTTAGGGATCTTGGTCGCGCACTTATTACCAATCCCCCACTGATTTTCTTGATTCTTTCGGATATTGCCAAGTGGGTCTTTAACTTTATGTGCGCTGGTGTGGCAACCTATTACTTTACTTATGTTGTCTTTGAACCAGGACTTTTAGCTACATATATCTTTATATCCAATGTTTTGTGTGTTGTTGGCTCTTATCTATCTGCTCCATTTGTAAGACTTTTTAGATCTACGCGTAACACATCTATAGCGGCTTACATTTTCATGGGTGCTATGATGCTGGTAGCTTACTTTACGTATTGGGATGCGTGGACAGTAATAATCTTCATGTCTTTAGCGCAGTTTGGATACGGATTTACATATGCTTGCTCAACGGCCATGTATGCGGATACGGTGGTTTACAACGAGTGGAAGAATCGCACCAATGCAGCTGGTTGGATCAATGGTCTGCAGCTCTTCCCTCTCAAAATCGGATTTGTTGCACGTGGCATTTTGATTCCCGTTGTGCTTGCAATGGTTGGCTTTACTTCGGCAGAAGCAATGGCACCCTTCTTGGAGTCGGGGGCTGTTTTAACTGCTGAGTATGTGGCTTTCCAGCAAGGCATAGGTGTTCCATTCATGATCATCCCGGCAGCGCTTGTTTTTGTTGCGGCTATTCTTTTGCTTGCTGGATACAAGATTACCCCAAGCAAACTTAAGGCCTATCAGCAGGAGATTGAAGCGCGTAAGCTAAGCGAAGCTGCAGGTAATTCGTCTGAATCTGACCCTGCAACTGCATAAATGTTTTATAGGCTGTGAGTGTTTTTGTAAGAAAGGGGTAACATGCTCACTCCAAGAGAAAATTTGATGGAAGTCATTAAAGGTGGAAAGCCCGAGCGTTTTGTAGAGCAGTTCGAGGCATTTGGAATGATCTACACCGCTTGCAACCGTCACCGCAATAACCCTAAGTATGGTGAGCTTAATAAGATCAACAGCTGGGGCGTTACAGTCTCGTGGGCAGAAGGTCAACCGGGAGCATTTCCTGTACATAAGCCCGAGACTATCGTTGTAAAAGACATTGAGGATTGGAAAGAATACGTAAAGGCTCCGTCGCTTATCTATCCAGAATCCGACTGGGAGCAGGATATCGCTGCTGCCGAGGCTATAGATCGCAAGTCTCAGTTTGTGATGCCTTTTGTAGCACCTGGAGTTTTTGAGCAGTGCCACTACCTGTGTGAGATCACCAATGTCTTGGCAGGTTTTTATGAGTATCCCGATGAGATGAAGGAACTCATTAAGTACATTACTGAGTGGGAGCTAAAACTTGCCGAGGTTACCTGCGATCATATCCATCCCGATGGTTTGTTCCATCATGACGACTGGGGTACTCAGATCTCTACCTTTATGGCTCCGGATATGTTTGAGGAGTTCTTCCTAGATGCCTACAAGGAGATCTATGGATATTGGAAAGAGCGCGGCGTTGAGCTGATTGTTCACCATTCTGACTCCTTTGGAGAGACACTTGTTCCCTTTATGATCGACATGGGTATTGATATCTGGCAGGGAGTTATGACAACCAATGACATTCCTAAGCTGATTGATCAATACGGTGGACAGATCACCTTTATGGGTGGAATCAATTCTGCTTCGATTGACTATGAGGGATGGACCAAAGATGTTGTTGACGCAGAAGTAAAGCGTGCATGCGATGAGAACGGTCCTCTGTACTTTATTCCTGGAGCTTCTCAGGGTGGCGCAATGAGCACCTTTGAGGGTGTTTACGACTACACCAATGAGTCGATCCGCAACTACTCCAAGGTCTATTGGGAGGAGCGCGGACTGTAAGCACTTTTTAGCTACTTCAGCGCTAAGTTTGATGCTGCGCTGATTTGCTTAAGGGCCGATTGACAAAGTGCTAACTGACAAGCTTTAAAAGCTTCAAGGGTTTTGGAGCTAACGACACCCTGTGGGATTGCAAAAAGCTTTCTCGCAGGGTGTTTTTGATGTCTGCGAGAAAGCTAAAAAGTGCTCCACGTTAAACCAGAACTGATCACTGTCTAGGTGCGCAGAAGCCGTGCCGATGCATTTAGCGGCCGTTGGCGCATTTAGCGGCCGCCGAAGCCGCCGCCTCCGCCTCCGCCACCTCCACCTCCGCTAAAGCCACCTCCACCACCTCCACCGCTGGAGGATCCAGATGATCCAGAAGCAAAGACGGAGTTGTATGAGACAGACATTTGCTGAACTGCGGAAGCGTGCCCCGAATGTCCTACGTTAACCCACATCCATACGGGGAGAATATTCGGATCGTCAAGCATTTCTGGAAATCTTGTTTCTAGTTGTTTGGCTACCTTAGCCGAGATTCCAAATATCACGGAATAAACAAGCATCTTCTTCCAAAGCAGAACATCGGTAGGTATTGCCTCTTGTAGGTTAGTAAAGTCCTCAAGCCAGTTTTTAAGAGCCTTGCATCTAGCCATAGTCTCAGCAGCTTGAGGAGTCAGTCTGCGCATTATCTGAGCCAAGATAAAAGTTCCGATAGTGAGTAGCAAGCAGATGATCGCAATAATGAACTCATAAGACAGAAAAGCAGACAAAGTAAGTAAGGACGAAACCACGCCTAAAACAAAGCCGAGATAAGAAAGTCTTTCAGAAGTCTTCTCATACATAGCCTCGCTTTTGAATCTGTCTTTAACGATCGAATTCCACTTTTGAATAGACTTATATAGCTTTGTACCCTGGCCTTTTGATTTGGCAGCTGTTTTAAAGCTACTCATTGCCACTGTATCCGAACCTGCTCCAACCTCGTTGAAGACATAATTCAAGGCCATTGTGTCTATGTAGTCGTCTTGTTCTGCATTGACAGCATTTTTTGCCTTAAGGATATAGTCTGATTTTTGTTTATTACCAAAGGTCGGATTTGTCAAAACCCTCTCAATTTCAAGCCTTCCCCTAGCGCTTAGGTTCATCAAAGTTGCAGTAAAAGTCGTTGAATCAATCGTTCCCTTTTTCCATAGAGTAGAGATGATGGCAGGATGCAAATCGCTTGGGATATCCCGAAAATACTTTTCTTGAAAGACCGGTTTGTGATCCTTTCCAAATTTGAACCACAAAATCAGCATAACGACAAAGATGAGCAGACTGCCGCCGATATACACAGCCATTTGGATTAGGGCCTGCACTCTTTGGGCATTAGCCTCATCGGCCCATTGCTGCTCTTCGGCAATGATGTAAGAAAGCATCTCATCGTCTGAGACGGTACCTGTGTATTCCTCGACCCAAGTGGTTGGAAAGGTGCTTCTTACTTCTATGTAGGTATTTGAAGGCACATTGTTAACTTCTAGGGAGATCACAGCATTCTCGTCGCACGAAATGGTGCCATTTAGTGGGCCATGCGCCCAAATTCTTACATTCTCCCCAACGCTAACCTCATCTCCCAGCGCAAGCGGAAGCGAAACTGTAGCGCTTAGGTGAGATATTCCCACATCGCTATCCGAACCTATCATTTGCCAATAGAGTTCTGCTACATCGGAATAGACATCTATAGCGCCATAGATCGTGTAATTAAGAGTGACGGTGCAGCTTGTTCCATCTGCAAAATCAGAAAAAACATAGGGATCTACGCTGTTGTAGCCACCAGATGTTGAGTACTCATCTACAGAATAAGACTCATAGCCAGGGTCGCCGTTATATCTCCAGTAAGTATTAAATTCAACCGAAGAAAGGTTTCTAGTGCTTCCATCCGAATCGGTTATAGAGACACCGTCTACCGTAATTGAATCAAAAGATTTCTCCGATAAATTCCACCAGATAACCGAGTAATCACCATTAAAGTGAATTTGTCGCGACTCGCTAACAACAGCCGTCCCGTCATCAAGAATTTGTGCTTCAATCGATACATCTCGAATATCCATCGATTTGCTGCTCGAAGACATTGAATCGGAGATATTGGAATAGCCGATTGCAATTATTACTGCAATAAAGATGGCTATTCCTACGAGTCCGCTCACAGAATTTCTTGACGATCCAGAACGTGCAGTCATCAAACACCTCCAAGAAGCATTATAGAACTAATCATCCCTTATAATCGTTTCGTCATTTCGCTAGGGTAGGTCATGACAGAATTAAGAGCCGCTACTAAGAGCTACTACTAAGACCACCAGATTTTATCAGGGCTAAATCCCAAAATGTCTCCTAGGACTAAAAGTGATTTGGGTGGAGCAGCTTTTACTGGAGTAGCTTTTACTGGAGCAGCTTTTACTGGAGTAGCTTTTACTTATCTGCCGGAATCTGTTGGATGGAATTTATAGCGAAGGGAGATCTGATGTCTATAACCGTTATTGTTGTAGTTGCGATCGTTGTAATTTTGGCAATTGCTCTTATTGGCCTTTACAACAACCTTGTAAAACTTCGCAACAGAGTTGATAACGCTTGGGCGCAGATTGATGTGCAACTACAGAGACGTAACGATCTAATTCCAAATCTTGTTGAGACGGTTAAGGGATATGCGTCTCACGAAAGCAAGGTGTTTGAGGATGTGAGCAATGCAAGAGCTGCTGTTTCTAATGCTCAGACTACTCAAGAGGTCACAGAAGCATCCAATATGTTAACTGGAGCTCTCAGAACCTTATTTGCTGTTGCCGAGGCTTACCCCGACCTTAAAGCTAATAGCAATTTCTTGGATCTGCAAAGACAGCTCGAAGAAACTGAGGACAAGATTAGTTACATGAGACAGTCATACAATGACACGGTAATGCGTTATAACATTGCGATCGAAACCTTCCCAGGATCATTAGTTGCACAAGGATTCAGGTTTCAAAAGAGAGACATGCTCGAGATCCCCCAAGGTGCATCCGAAGTACCAAGGGTTTCTTTCTGATTTTGTGCTAGAGCGCCGTATGATGCCGGTATGATGCCGCTTTCTGACATTAGCAGACAATCAGAAAGCGGCATCGCCCGTTCTATGAGCTAAAACTAGGCCGTGCCGCTTTTTGCGCTTTTTGCTACTTTTTGCCGCTTTTCGCGCCTTTTTACGGCACTAGCCATCGCAATCGAAAAGCTAGATCACCATTGGGGTTCCAATGTCCATAGCTGCTTGGTAGGCATTCCAGTTGGCTTCGCGGATGCTCTTTGAAACTAGGGCATCTCCAACCAGATGGAACTGAGGAGCACAAAGTCTCAAGGTCAAAGCCTCGTCACGCAGTGGCTTCATGCCCATAGCAGTAGCTACGGTGTCAGCAGCAAACAGTTCCTGCTTACCATCGGGGCCTTCGGCCAAAATTCCTTCTGGAGTAACCTCGATTGCTCGAGTTGAAGTTCTAACATCAATTCCATACTTGGGATATTGAAGATCCAATGCATTTTGCTGAAGGATATTTCCACCGGCATTTAGCTGAGGAAGCATCTCAATAATCGTGCACTTGTGGCCTTTCATGCCCAGATAAACCGAGAGTTCGCTTCCCACAAGACCACCGCCAAGAATCACAACTCTCTCTCCTGCTTTATCTGGATTAACAAGCAGTTCCTGGGCAGAAATGACATTTGATCCATCAATGCCGGGAATAGGGGCAACAAATTCTTTGGCTCCAAGTGCAGCAATTAAGGCATCTGCCTCAACTTCCTCACAGTTCTTAATTGTTGCTGGAGTGTTCAGGCGGATATCAACTCCAGCTTCTGCAACAAATCTTGCCTGCTGCTCAAGATACTGATGCAGATGCAGCTTAAATGGCACATCCTTTTCGCAGAGCAAAACACCACCAAGGCGATCTGTCTTTTCGAAGAGCACTACCTCATGGCCACGCTTTGCAGCAGTGATAGCAGCCTGCATACCAGCTATACCACCACCAACAACCAAGACCTTCTTGGGCTCCGCCTCTACGCGGGGATACTTCTGCTCAAAATTCCATCCAATCTGAGGATTGATGGCACAGGAATACTCTTGGCCCTGAAGAACATGCGAGAAGCAAGAAGAGCAGCGAAGGCACTGCCTAATATCGTCGCGATTGCCATCGTGGGCCTTATTGGGCAGATCGGGATCTGCAGACAAAGCACGAGCGACCTGCACAACATCTGCCTTGCCAGAAGCAATAATCTCTTCCATCTGCTCAGGATCAGAGAGCGATCCCACACAGGCAACTGGAGTCTCAACATGTTTTTTGATCTCGGCAGCGTATTTAACGTTAACGCCATCCTCCAAAAACATATTGGGATGTGTAATGGTAAAGACTTCATCGCGCTCGTGGCATCCAGCAGATACATGAATCAGATCTAGATGTCCATCAAGACGCTTTGCAATCTCGATTCCATAGTCCAGATCGTAGCCACCGTCGTAAAGCTCAGAACCAGAGATGCGCATCTCGATAACAAAGTTCTTACCGCACCTCTTGCGGATGGCATCACAAATTGCCAATGGAAAACGCATGCGGTTTTCCATGCTGCCACCCCACTCATCCTTACGATTATTGGTGGGATGCATAAACTGAGTGATAAGCCAGCCATGACCGCCATGAAGCGTGACCATGCCAAAGCCAGCATTTTGGGCTCTAACAGCTGCATTTGCGAACTTTTCGATGGTTTGCTCTATAACATCTGGAGGCATCTCTTCGGCAATGATGTCGCCCTCGTGATGAAAGTTTTCTGTCCTAGAGGCGATGGCTCCATAGACCTTGTTGCCCTGATCAAAAGAGAGTCGAGCAGACGAGCCGCAGTGATTTAGCTCGATCGAAGCCACGGCACCATGACGTGTTACAACCTTGGCCATGCGATTCAGATGCACGCCATTAGCTGGATAATCCATACGAAAATGTGGGCCATTACCCATTCCATGCTCGCTATCCACTGTGGCATCGCCATAGCAAACCGATGCACATCCACCCATGGCTTTGCGCTCATAAAACATCATATTTTCTGGAAGGGGCTGATTGCCGTAGGAGCTAAGGCTGGTACCTTGAGGCGAAGCAAAAATTCGATTCTTAAAGTAAGTATTTGCAAGGATGATAGGCGAAAAAAGATGCGGGTAGCGTAGCTTATACATTCTCTCTCCTTAGAAATTTTGCCCGACAGACCTTTTTCACCCCTGGTCTGTTCGAACAGTAAGTTTGGCGCGGTCAATTTTAGCATCGAGGTATTTTTGCTTTGGCGCCCGGGTTATCAAGAGCTAAGAATCGCCAAAAAGCTAGGCCACCTTAAGCACCATGAGAAAGTTTGGATATTAACAATGCACTATGTGGCTGCGTTGTGTGTCTGCGTATGTGGCTGCGTTGTGTGGCTGCGTTGTGTGGCTGCGTATGTGGCCGCGTTGGAGTCTTTTGGGAGGGAGGCCCTGACTAGAACTTGGTTAGAACCTTCCCTCTTTAAAGTCAATCACAATGCTGCGAGTAATAGAAAGGTCGTCATCGGTCTCGAAGATTTGTGATCTCTCGACCCATTCGGCACTTTCTAGCTCATGTCTGTCTAAATCGACAGTTGTATCTCCATCGACTTCGGCACTAAATCCCAGCATCAGATTTCCATCGACTCCCCAGGGCTGGCTTTTTAGATAGTTAATATTTCGCACACGAAGGCCGGTTTCTTCTAAGACCTCTCTTGCAACTGCTTGTTCGGCAGTCTCTCCAATCTCACAAAAACCAGCAACTATGCTGCGCTCCCTATAAGGCCTATTTGCATATCGAGTGAGTAGGATCTTGTCGCCATTTGTTACAGCAACAGCAACTACGGGATTGATTCTGGGATAAACAATGTTGTGACAGTGAGGACATAGCATGGCTCTTTCTATCTGAGAACGCTCCATCTTTTTGCCACACCTACCGCAGATTCTGTTAGAGCCATACCAGGCATTTAGATGAGCTCCGGTGGAAGCAGCCATACGCTCTGCTCTTCTTCCTCTAGAAGCCAGATTTAAAAACTCGCCAAGAAATATGTCTTGTGAATGTGCAGCCTCTAGCTGAGTCTTTAGCATATCTGCCGGAAGTGCAGGCATTAGGCCTAAAAAATACCTGCCAAAACCTGTGGTCTCTTCTCCATCTATCTTTTCTCCATTGATAGAAAAGGCATAGAAGGTCTGAGCTTGAGTTTTTATATCTGGAAGTTCTGCAAGTATCTCTGCAAGCGTAGGGATGCGAAAATCATCATTAGGGTCGCCCGCTAATAACATAGAACGACCCTCATAAATCATGATGAAGTCGTTGTCGTTGGGCGTATCAAGGCTAAATGAGTTATCTAAGGCCTGCGGTAGGATGTCTTGAATCAATTGCTCCTCCTTTTGAATTGGTGCTTCAAAAGATCCGGCTTTTAGATTCTAACCCTATCCAGCTAGAACTATTCAACAACAACCCAACAACAGCTCAATAACAACAGGCTCTCAACAAAGAGTGCGAGCGTTGACTGCCCGAGTCTAGAGCGGAATCTGAGTGCCTCCGCAGCGCACCTCTGCGTTTACCCTTAGGAATCGCGTCAACGGCGGTTTAGCTTAGAGACCAAGTTTGGAATGAGCGGCTCAAACTTAACTCCATACCAATGAGACTGATCCTCTTGCGTGTACTCGATGCACTCAACAGTGTAATCAGCAGCAATTTGTGCAGCCTGCATGGCATCGTGTCCATTGAGCATCATTCCCACAAAGGACGACGCATAAACATCGCCTGTTCCATGACAACCTTTTGAGATAAGCCTGTGCTCATAATAGGAGCAGCCTTGACGTGTTCCTACTACAACTCCAGTTCTACCAGGCTTATACGAAACCCCCGTAAGAACCACATTGTCACAACCAAGATTCAACATCTTTTCTATAAGCCCAAGCACATAGCTTTCGTCGTACTCAGTCTTATATTCAGTGTCGGTTAAAAAGCAGGCCTCCGTAATATTGGGGAGTGTATAGTTGGCTCCCTTGCAAAGGCGACGAATAGCCTCAACATAGCCCATATCAAAAGCCGGATACAAAGAACCATTGTCGGCCATCGCAGGATCGATAAAACGTATAGCCCCCGACTTAGCAGTGCTTTGCATAATGTCTAGCACATAATCTATCTGCTCTGCTGTTCCAAGGTATCCGGTATAAAAGGCATCAAAATTAATGCCCTCTTTTATCCAGTGGTCTTTGATGGCAGGCATATCCTCAGAAAGATCTCTGACTGTGTAACCAGTAAATCCACCGGTATGAGTAGACAAAACAGCTGAGGGAATAATCGAAGTCTCAAATCCGCAGGCAGAAATAATTGGCAAGGCAACAGTTAAAGAACACTGCCCCACACAGGATATATCCTGAATACTTAAGACTCGCTTGTATGACATATTTCTTCCCTTCTGTAGCTGTTTGTGACATTGTCGAAGCCCCTATATTGCCCTACTTGCCTGTTGTGCTTGATGCTTAATCCGTCTGCGGTCAAAGGCAGTCAAAGGCGCTGGTAAGCTGAGTTGTGCTCATATGCCATCGGATATACTTGCCGATACAAAGATTCAGGTTTTAAGGAACTCTTAATGAAGGCGCTTAGCCAACGTTTAGCCAGCGCTTAGGCAACACTTGGACAACGCTTAGCTAACGAGAGTTTAGACTGTCTAACTAAATTAGGCAGTTTTTCGCTCCGAAAGGAGACCTGTATGTACAAGATCACCCTAGGTATCGACGACATGAGTTGTGGAATGTGCGAGGCTCATATTAACGATACGATTCGTAAGAACTTCAAGGTCAAAAAAGTTACATCGTCGCATTCTGATGGTCAGACGGTGATTATCTCAAAAGTAGAACTTGACGAGGATGCCATCCGAAAAGCAATTGCAGCAACTGGCTACACAGTGAATAGCTTTGCCATGGAGCCATACGAGAAAAAGGGACTCTTTGGCTAAGATGGCGGGCGATGATGCATGACAAGTGATGATGCATGGCAGGCAGCAGTACATGCAGGCAGTAATGTAGGCGATGATGCATGACGGACAGTAATGCATCATCGCGTGGAGTATTTACCGCCCAAGATGGCTCTGAATATTCATGGAAATGCCCTGATCCACCAAATGGTGGAATTTGCATAACTGCTTGCAGGCCGGCTTCGAACAATCTAGAGATTCCAGAAACTATAGGCGGGTTTTGGGTAGTAGAAATTGGCGTGGGAGCCTTTGCGTCTCTGTCTGATGTTGAGTCTATTCGATGTCCATCGGGTGTAGTCAAAATTGGCGCGAGGGCATTCGAGAAGTGCTACAAGTTACACAGTCTTTATCTTCCAGAAAATCTTTCCAATTTTGATGCCTTTTGGATCAGGGGCTGCGAATCTATTGAGGAGCTTCAACTGCCCGGAATGTTGGACTCCATTGGTTCAAACCTTTTTACATCTAACATTCCTGTTAAAAGACTCTTGGTGGGCAAGGGAACAAAGTCGGTCTCGCCAACTTTTTTGCTTTCAAGCGAACTCGAGTCGATATCTATTCATCCATGCAATCCCTATTTGTCGAGCGACGGCCTGGCAATTTACAGTGCTGATAGCTCTGAGCTGGTAGCCATGGCTGTTCAGTGCGCTTATTACGAGCTAAGGCCTTTTTGTAAAAGAATTTCTGATAGAGCCTTTTCCTACGACAAGGCACTGCAGCAAATTAAGTTTTCTGAGGGCTTGGAAGAAATTGGATCTTTTGCATTTGCTGCGAGCGGGCTTAAAGCCCTTGAGTTCCCTCATTCGCTTAAACGTATTGCCAATCGAGCCTTTTATCAATGTCAGGATCTAGGGAAAGTCCAGCTTGTAGATGGTCTGCAAAGTATAGGCGAGGAGGCTTTTGCAAAGACTGCTCTCGAAAATATATTTCTGCCCTCGAGTGTGCGTGAAATCGGCCATGCAGCCTTTGGCTCTACACCGCTCTCGTCTCGGCTCTCTGCAAATCCAGAACTCTTGCAAATAGATGAGCAAAACCAGTTGATTGCAGTTGCAGATGGAGCTCTTTATCGCAGAAAGCCCAGCGGTCAGGGCGGTCAAAGCAGCCAGGGCGGTCAGGCCAGCCATAGCAGCCAGGGCGGTCAGGCCAGCCATAGCAGCCAGGGCGGCCAAAGCGGTCAGGGTAATCAAGGCAACCAGGCCAGCCAGGGCGGCCAGGATAGCCAAACCTGCCAAAGCAATCAAAGCAGTCAGGCCAATCAGGATGGTCAAAGCAACCAAAGCAGCCAAACAGAAACAGACTGCGAACTTGAGCTTTTTGAGATGGTCGATGAATCTGCAAGCAATTTAACGATTCAATCGGGAACTGTCTCCATTGGCAAGGCTGCCTTTTTGGGACATCAATCCATAAGGTCTGTGTCTTTACCCGAGAAGCTTAGATCCATTGGAGATGAGGCTTTTAAGTCTTGTCCAGTTCTTACTCATGCCGATTTTCCAGACACGCTCGAAACTATAGGAGATGAGGCCTTTGCCGACTCTCCCCTCTCCAATCTAAAAATCCCCAAGGGATTCAAAAGCATGGGACGAACACCTTTTATCTGCAGAAGCATTAATCGAAAGGTGCGGATCTCAATGCTTACTGATGTGCAGGTAGATCCTGAGTGTCCTGGTTATTTTTTGGAGTCTGGCCTTCTTTGTGAGAGAGAATCAGCTAGGTTGGCCTCCAAATCTGCCGAACCAGATATGCTAGCTCTAGGAGATATAGCAATGCCTAGCGGAGCCTCGGTATTGATGTATGTAGGACCAGACACAGATGTGACGGTTCCTTCTGAGGTTTCTTCAATTGGCCCTTACGCTTTTTGTGGTGCAAGAGGAATTGAAACGCTGCGTCTACACTCGCAGGTGAGCTACAGTGGTTTTCGTGGCATACCCGTGGACGGTTCCGTGCATCGAATCATCATTCAACTTGCCAAAGCCGTGGATAATCACACAAGGGCAGAGATTGTCTTTCCGGCAGAAACGCTCGATAAGACTTCGGTTGCCAATAGCTTTGCTGGTGGCCGCTTGGATGCAGAAACTTTGTTTCACTACTCCGATGCAGCAGTCTATTACACCAAGGATCTTTATATTCGATCACGCATGTCGATTTCTCGTCTGTCAGATCCGCTCTTTTTGTCTGATACAGCTAAAGAGCGTTATTTGGTGTTTTTTGATCACTACCTTACTCGCATCTGTGTGGCCTTTGCCCTAAACGACTACACAGAAGGTTTTGAGCGAATGATGGATCTGGGCATCTTGGATTCAAATAACATAGGCAAGGCTATCGATGCAGTGAGTGCTAAAGGTGATACCAAGATGACAGGGTATCTTCTTGAGATGAAGCGCCGCTTTTTTGGAGGCGCAGTGGAGCTGGACTTTAGCATATGAACGGGTGCGTATATGAGTGTGAGTAGATGTGAGCGGAAGTGGTCTGAGTGAGAGCGGATATAAGCAAGAGCATATGAGTGAGAGCGACAAAACATACCACAGCCAAATCCTTGATGGAGAAATGAAAGATCTAGCCAGCGAAATCCTAGGTGAATGTAGGGTTTCGCTGATGATGGCTTATCGCTTTCTTGATGCTGCACTTTGGAAGATGCCCTTTATAAACGGATCCTTTTCTAGGACTCTGTCTACAGATGGGATTTCAGCCGGATTTGAAGCGCTAAGCACTATTCTCCGTTTTAAAACAGATGCAAATGAGCTAATCCGCGACTACCTGCATATGATCTTGCACTGCATCCTTAGACATCCCTTTGTCGATGATAGAAGCGATGGAGCTTCGTGGTGGTTGTCCTGCGATATCGCAACTGAGGCTATCTGCATTGAGATTGCAGCTAGGCGATTTCCAAGCCAGCACGATCAGCAAAGGCTTGAGGAACTTGAGGCTCTGCGCAGTCAACTTGGGGAGCTAAACGCTTTTAGGCTTTATCGTGCAATTTCTGGATCTAGGCAAGATCAGGCTCTAAGAGATCGTTATGGCTTATACGAGCCAAAGCTCTGGGATCTCGAACAATTGTTTACCAGAGACGATCACTCTAGATGGAAAATTGGCCTAGACGATGAAGATGCCGTTGATGAGGAATCCTTAAAGCAAACCGAAAGTCCACATGCTACTGAAGATCCAGCTCATCATTGCGAGGATTGTTTTGACTCCTGTGCCAAAACGGGCTTTACGAGCAATATGGGTTCCCCAATCAATGCAGACTCTACGAGCGATGCAGACTCCGCAACT
>CAZOMM010000005.1:0-3713 GCA_964581165.1 uncultured Coriobacteriaceae bacterium | reverse complement strand
CCTCAGATGCTGATGGCTCTCAAGAAGATGAAAATCTGCAGCTATGGAAGCTTTCGCTAAAAGAAGATCTTTCCCAAGCTCAAGAGGCTTGGGAAGAGATTAGTCGCCAGGTTGAGATGGATCTGGAATCTTTCTCCAAAGGATGGGGATCTCAAGCAGGTTCCTTTGTTGCAAATCTAAGGCTCGCTAACAGAAAACAGATTAACTACGGAGATTTCCTCAGAAGATTTGCAGCCCCTTCTGAGGAGATGAAAATAGACGACGACTCATTTGATTACATCTTTTACAACTATGGACTCGAGCACTACGGCAACATGCCTTTAGTTGAGCCTCTTGAATATGTCGAAAATCATTCAGTGAGAGAGTTTGTAATTGCAATAGATACATCCCAGTCTTGCTCTGGAGAACTTGTAACAATGTTTTTAGAGAAGACTTTTGAGATTTTGCATGATACAGGCACTTTTGGAAGCCGCATTAATGTGCATATCGTTCAATGCGATGCAGAGATTCAAACCGATACAAAAATCACAAGCCCCGCAGATCTCGAGAGATATACGACTTCGTTTGAAGTTCGAGGATTTGGCGGAACTGATTTTAGACCGGTGTTTGAGTATGTAGAAAAGCTTGTAGACGAGGGCGAGTTCGAAGATCTTTCGGGCCTTGTCTACTTTACAGATGGCTTTGGAACGTTTCCAGAAAAGATGCCTAGTTTTAAGACAGCCTTCGTTTTTATGGACGATGGAGTAAAAAGCACACGAGTGCCACCATGGGCTATGAAAGTGCTTATCGATGAAGATACCCTAAGGAAAGTCAAATGAATATCGCAGAAGCAAAACAGCAGCTTGCAGACACAGTAGAAGCTTATTTGGCCACGGATGAATCGGGTCTTAGTCTTATTCCGGCTGCTCAGCAAAGACCTCTGTTTTTGATAGGAGCTCCAGGAATTGGCAAGACTGCAATTATGACGCAGGTAGCAGATGAGCTAGGTATCGGAATTGTCTCCTACTCTATGACTCATCACACTCGCCAAAGTGCTCTTGGACTTCCCTTTATTGTTCACGAAAACTTTGAAGGGTTTGAATATGACGCATCTGAATATACTATGAGCGAGATAATCGCATCAATTTATGACTATATGCGTGAAACAGGACTCCGAAAAGGAATCCTTTTTCTAGATGAGATTAATTGCGTGTCTGAAACTCTCTATCCCTCTATGCTTCAGTTTTTGCAGCACAAGACCTTTGGTAGACATAAGGTTCCAAAGGATTGGGTTGTAGTTTGTGCGGGAAATCCTCCCGAGTACAACAGGTCGGTTCATGAGTTTGACGTTGTGACACTAGATAGGATGCGCCGCATCGAGGTTGAGCCAGACTATCATGCTTGGCGATCCTATGCCTTAAATGCAGGGGTACATCCAAGCGTTCTATCTTTCTTGGAGATTCGTAAAGACTGCTTTTACTCTATTCAGCAAACACCTGCAGGTAAGAGTTTTGCTACAGCGCGAGGCTGGGATGATCTTTCTGCGATGATTCAAGTAAACGAGAGGCTCAACAAGTCTGTAAACCTAGATCTGATTACACAGTTTATTCAGGATCCCGAGATAGCTGAGCGATTTGGAGCCTATTACAGACTTTTCGAAAAGTACCGCAGCGACTACAACGTAGATGGGATTCTGGCAGGAGATGCGGGATCAGAAATTGAGCAGAGAGCGAGATCTGCAGAGTTTGATGAGCGCATTGCTCTAATTGGTTTGATTCTAGATTCACTCTCAGGCAGTCTTTCAGAAAATCTTGAACTCAAGGATATCTTGATGAATGTTAGAGACATCCTGCGCAACATTAAGGAACAGCTTGCTAGTGGCGCAGATGTTACAGAAGCTCTGTCCGAGGCAATTTCAAGCAAGGAGTCGGAGCTTACTCGAAGGCTGGGGTCTGGAACTGCTGGACATGTCGAGATCCGTAAGCTTACAAGATCAATTGATATGCTCCGCGATCTGCGCCAAGGAGCTCTTGAGAATGTGGGCAGCGACTCCAGCAAAGATACGGGTGCCAGCTTCGGCATGGATATAGGTACAGATACGGATACGAGTGCCAGCCTTAGCATGAATGCAGATGCGAGTGTCAGCTCCAACAAAGAGATCTTTGACCACATCTCGCGGGATTATGCATCTAGGGCGGAGACATTTAAGAGAGCCAACAGCAATTGCTCACGGATGATCGACAATGCCTTTGCTTTTATGGATAGAGTTTATGGGCAGCGCAGTGAGTCGGTGATATTCGTTACAGAGATGACTTCTCGCAGGGCCTGTTCTCGCTTTGTAAATGAATTTGGAAGTGATAGCTATTTTGCCCACAACGAAAGCCTAATGGTAGACGAGCACCGCAAAGACATTATGGAGCGCATCGAAGGATTGGGCTTGCCAAATTTCTAGTACGTTCCTAGTGCTGGAACATCTCTAGTAGTGCCGGGACATCTCTGGTACTGGAACATCCCTTTCCTAGTGCTGGAACGTTCTTGGTATTAGAACATCTCTAGTACATCCCTAATAGGTGCTGCATAAATAGGCTCATAGCAGCAATGCAGACCCAGCAGCATAGTCCCAAAAGTAAAGGCTTGGCCCCGCTTTTAACTAGCTTAACTATGTCTGTGTTTAGCCCAATTGCGGTCATGGCCATGATGATGCAAAACTTTGCGAGCCAAGTCAGTGGATCAAACAGCTCATCGCTTACACCCATCGATACACAAATACTTGTTATTGCAGCAGCTACAAGAAAAAAGAGAATGAATAAGGGGAAAGACTTGCGCAGACTAAAGCCGGCAACTGCGCTTCCACCACTTTGACCAAGAGTCTTTCTCTCTCGATATGACACCCAAATTGCTAAAACTAAAGTTATGGGAATAATTGCAAGTGTTCTAGTGAGTTTTACGATGGTTGCATAATCGAGAGAATTTGATCCTGAATGCATACCATCCCAAGCAGAAGCTGCAGCAGTTACAGAGGATGTATCGTTTACAGCAGTTCCTGCAAACAAACCAAACCCCTCATTAGAAAGCCCCAACCAGCCACCGAGTGTTGGAAAGACTAAAGCGGCAATAACATTGAACAAAAAGATCACCGATATTGCCTGGGCGACATTTTCGTCCTTTGCCTTAATAACAGGCGCTGTGGCAGCTATGGCTGATCCTCCACAAATAGATGAGCCAACGCCTATCAAGGTGGCAATCTTTCCAGGAATCCTAAGCGCCTTACTTACAACAAATGCAACAATTAGGGCAGTTGCAATGGTGCTAAGAATAATGGGGAGCGAAAGCGAACCGACCTGAGCAATCTGATTTAGATTGAGTCCAAAACCAAGCAAAACCACAGCCATTTGAAGCACATACTTAGAGGTAAATCCAATTCCAGATTTTGCCTTGCCGTGACTCTTCCAAAAAATGGAAATTAACATCCCAAGCAAAATGGCAAATACAGGACCACCAACCACTGGAACTAAAGTTCCGAGATACCAACATGGAATAGCCAAGATGAGGCAAAGCGCAACACCTGGGGCCATGGTAATAAGCTTGGACAATCATCCACCTCCATACATTCACAAATAAACTCGAACAATCAACTCACTTGTGGGACTTCCTCCACTGAGCAAAAAATTTCTTGCGCGCTCAGGCGAGGAAGAAGTCGCTCGCCGCCAAGATTTCTACGCCGTTGATCTTGA
>CAZOMM010000004.1:34023-41743 GCA_964581165.1 uncultured Coriobacteriaceae bacterium | reverse complement strand
CCGTGGGAGAGCAGGACGCTGCTGGTCGCATCAAAGGGCACATTTTTTGTTTGTGGTGGGGGTTGAGTGTAACTTGACTGGGGATTAAACCCGGTGCGGTAGGGGCCTAAACCTGATGTGGGCGGATTTAAGCCACGATGTTTAAGCCCCAATTAGCCCCTATGGGCTTTTAGATTGTTCAGGATGATGTCTCCCATGTAGGCGATGTCTTCTGCGGTAAAGGCCATCTGGATGTTGTCAGAAAAGCTTATTGAGGCGTTGGGAGCAAAATCCTCGTCGGCTTCCCAGATTGTGAGTCTAACTATCACTCCATCAACAAACTCTAAATCATAAGAAGCGTCACCTGCAGCTCGCCCTGTGATAGCAGACTTAGTAGCACCTATGCTTTCACATGCTTTTGAAAAGGACTGTGCGTCCTTAAACATATATGCAAGACGTTTGAGACAACGGCCCTCGAAGGGCTTGTAGTAGGTATCTCCCCAAGGAATCTCTGCATAACTAACAAACTTGCCTGTGCTTGGAATTAATTTGCCCTCTAAAAGCAGTCGCCCAAGCAAAATTTTGAGATTATCCGGTGCATTCGACTCATCGTCTGTATAGCTGACCTGCATTTCGGGCCAGCTGATAACAACTGGCCTGTTCATTACATTTATGCTGAAGCGCTTAGTGTCCTCGTTATAAGCTATACCGCTTCTAGCGCAAAGAAGTTTTGGATCAACCTGGGCGAATCGCTCAGAGTAGATTTTGAGCGGCTCGCCCATTTTGTTGTCGTTGAACTCGGCCAGTTCTATCTTCTTGTTTTGTGACATATAAAACCTTCTATTCAAATAGACTGGCATCGGTGTGGGGGATAAAGCAAGCAGCTATAAACTCGTCCATATATCCCGGATGAATTGAAAGTTCAATGTATGTCATATTGGAAGCAATCTCAAAGACCTTATCTTCGGCCTCAGAAGAGAGCAAAATTGCACAGGAGCCAATAAGACTGCTGTTGCCAATGTATGTGTATTTTTCTTCTTGGATTTTTGGGAGCATTCCAATTGATATTGCGTTGGAAATGCTAATTCCATTTCCAATTCCACCAGCAATTATCACTCGATCTATAACCTCTACAGGCATATCTATAGAGTTGAGCATTGTACGGATTGCAGAAAAGATTGCTCCTTTGGCTCTAATGAAGTTGTCGATATCTGTTTCGTTGATTGTGATGTTAGAGCCTGTTGCGCTTTCATCTGCAAAGGCCAAGACATATTCTGCACTTAGCTCGCTTCTGATGATGCGCTCGCCATCGACTACAAATTTGCCTTTTGAGTTGATGATCTTGCATCTGTAGAGCTCGGCCACCACATCGATAAGTCCCGATCCACACATTCCCGCAGGAGCAGCATCCCCGATGGTCTTAAAGCTAGGCTTCATCGTATCTGGGTCTATCGTGCAGGTCTCGATAGCTCCTGTTGTTGCGCGCATTCCGCAAGTGATATCTCCACCTTCAAAAGCGGGACCCGCAGAGCAGGCACAGCACAGCATAAAGTCGGAGTTGCCAAAAACAATCTCGCCATTAGTTCCTAAATCGATAAATAATGTCATCTCTGGAGAGTTCCATAGCAAACTCGCCAAGACACCAGCTGTAATATCGCCGCCTACATAGCTGCCAACATTTGGTGCAAGTATTACCGGCGCATCGGGAGCAAAAGGCATTCCGAGATCCTTAGAAGTTTTATCTTTTAGTTCCAAGAACTCGGGAACAAAGGGTTCTAGGCGGATGCTGTCTCCATTTGCACCAACAAAAAGATGTTCCATTGTGGTATTGCCAGCAATTGAGGAACAGCTAACATCTTTTGGCTCAATAGAAGCTTGAGAGCAAAGCTCATCAATTATTGGAAAAAGTGTCTCTTCGCGAACAGCATGCTGCAGCTTTTCGACCCCGCCTGGCTTAGTTTGATTGATGATTCTATTGATTACATCTGCGCCATATCGAATCTGTGCGTTTCCAAGACTTGCCTTGCCAAGAATTTCGCCAGTTTCTATATCTAGCAGGGCACCAGCAACTGTGGTAGTTCCAATATCGATTGCAATTCCCTTGCCACTCTCGGCGCGTCCTTTAGCAAGATCGGTAGCAAAAATTGAATCGATCTCCTCTTTGTAACGAGCTAGTTCTTCTGGAGTTGAAAGATCGGCGGTTTGGATTCCGCTTTCAAAAGTGCTTGATGAGGGGGGTAGCCAAAGGCTTGCATCTGAGCAAACCTCAGACTGACAAATCAATCGCCAGCCATCGTCGTAGTCTTCCTGGGATAAGTGAATGTTTTTGGTGTGATCTACAGTTCCAGAGATAATACGTGCCCTACACTTACCGCAGGTTCCAGAGCCACCACAGGGTGCATCAATTGGGATTTCTGCTCCCTGAGATAGCTCGAGAAGGTTTGTCCCGGCTTCGGCCTGAATTTTTACGTCGCCTCTGCCGGGTGTTATAAAAGTGATCGTATAGCTCATAGTAGCTCCCTGTTCTCATCGACCTCAAGCTAATTATATGGATCAAGAGCTAGCTTAAAAGCTGTTCAGACTTGAGCTTTTAAAGAGAATCTGTAGTTGCTGAGTAGTTCTAGCTTGCCTAGTGAGCTAGTGCTTGCCTGATGCTTGGCTGATGTTTAGCTAGCACTAGACTCGCCCTTTGCTTATCAACAGCTAAGTGCAAGGACTTGGCTTTATACCCCAGCGCCAAGTTTGAGGGCTTGGCGGTTGTAGTCGATCATGTCCTGCCGTCTAGCCGATACGCATTTGGGCACCGCATTATCCAGTGATTCTTCACTCACCAAACCAAGCTCTTTATTAAGCTTGCCTACGATGATCACATTGGCCAAACCCGAAATGCCATTTTCTTCAGCCATCTCGGTAGCCCCAAAAGCGTAGTAGGTAACATCCTCGCGATCCAAGCTGTTTTCTACCATTGTGGTATCCACAATCACGGTGCCACCAGGCCTAACTGTATCGATGAACTTTTCGTAAGAAGGACGATTCATGGCCACCAATACATCGGGAGTTACTACTAAAGGCGATCCAATTTGCTCGTCAGAAATAACAACCGAACAATTGGCGGTTCCGCCGCGCATTTCGGGGCCATAGGATGGCAGCCAGCTAACTTCCTTGCCATCCATTAGCCCGGCGTAGACCATTAATTTGCCTGCAAAGAGGATGCCCTGACCGCCAAAGCCAGCAAGCATGATATTGGTAGTATTGGCAGCCATCCTACTTTGCCTCCTTGTCTGAGTTGGAATTTGCACCGGCAGTCTCAGCTTTGCCGGCCTCTCCACCGTCCTTGTCGGCCTTGTCCGAGCCAACATCTTTAAAAACTCCAAGCGGATAGTAGGGGATCATGTTGTCGCGCATCCACTGCATCGACTCCACTGGGTCGAGCCCCCAGTTAGTGGGGCAGGTCGAAACTACCTCGATAATCGAGTAGCCAACATTGTTCATTTGATTCTGGATACCCTTTTTAATTGCACGCTTGGTGGCCTTTACATGTGCGGGGGTATCGATGCTTGTGCGTTGCGCAAAGGCCACTCCATCGAGTGTGGAGAGCAGCTCGCAAACTCTAATAGGAAAGCCAGCCACATTCACATCTCGGCCGTAAGGGCTGGTTTGTGTAATCTGCCCAGGAAGGCTTGTCGGAGCCATCTGGCCGCCCGTCATGCCATAGATTGCATTGTTGATAAAAATAACCGTGATGTTCTCGCCGCGCGTGGCCGCATGAACTGTTTCGGCCATACCAATCGAAGCCAAGTCTCCGTCGCCTTGGTAGGAGAATACGAACTTGTCGGGCAAAACTCGCTTAAGACCCGTGGCTACGGCTGGCGCTCGTCCATGAGCTGCTTCCACCATGTCGGTGGCAAAAAAGTCGTACATGGTAACCGAGCATCCTACAGGACAAACACCAATTGTGTTGCCCTCTAGGCCCATCTCGTCAATAAGTTCAGCAAGTATTCGGGTAACAATTCCATGCCCGCAACCAGGACAGTAACTAAAGGGAGCATCGGTAAGACAATGCGGGCGCACAACCTCTAGCTCTTGGATGATCTCACTGCTAGTCATCTTAGTTACCTCCCGTCATTGCTGTGAGTCTTTGATGGAACGGAACCAAATGTACGCTTTCGCCAGCGTTGACCTTTTCGATGCATACGAGGATCTCTTCGGGTTGAGGAATGATCCCGCCGGTATGTCCAAAGAAATTCACTGGTTTGCTATCGCAGATCGACAGGCGAATATCATCAATCATCTGACCCATCGACATCTCAACAGACATAAAGGCTTTGCATGTCTTTGAAATTTGAGCAATCGTGTCCGATGGGAAAGGCCATAGTGTGATGGGGCGTGCAAGTCCGGCCTTAATGCCCTTTTCGCGTGCGTGCATTACAGCGCTTTTTGCCACACGGGCAGTGGCTCCATAGGCAACTAGCACCACATCGGCATCGTCTGTCATGTAGGTCTCACACATTGCCTCGTTTGCCTTGATAAGATCGTACTTTTCTTCGCGCTTAACCACGATGTCTTCTAATACCTGAGCCTCTAAGAAGAGCGAGTTGGTGATGTTGTGCTCACGTTTCATGCCCGTGCCGGTGGTGGCCCAGGGTTTTTCGGGGATGTTAGGCTCGATTTCGGGAAGCGTGGTAGGCTCCATCATTTGACCGAGCATTCCATCCGAGAGAATAAGTACCGGGATTCTGTATTCGTCGGCCTTGTCAAAAGCTTTAAAAACTAGGTCGGCTACCTCTTGAACCGAGGCCGGCGCATATACCAATACATGAAAATCTCCGTGTCCAAGGCCACGCGTAGCTTGGTTATAGTCGGCCTGTGAGGGCTGAATGCCACCTAGGCCTGGGCCGCCTCGTTGAACATTGGCAATTACTGCGGGTAAATCACAGCCACACAGGTATGAGATGCCCTCGCTCTTGAGGCTGATACCGGGAGAAGATGACGAAGTCATCACCCTTGCACCGGCAGAAGATGCGCCGTACACCATGTTGATTGCGGCGATCTCGGACTCTGCCTGCAAAAACAGCCCACCTACTTTGGGCATCATCTTGGCCATATAAGCCGACACTTCTGTTTGAGGGGTGATGGGGTAGCCAAAAAAGAACCTGCATCCAGCGCGGATTGCAGCTTCTGCCATGACCTCGTTGCCCTTCATTAATACTTTTTCAGCCATGCCTCACCTCACAACCTGGATGGCAGCATCGGGGCACATTGTTTGGCAGTTTTTGCATCCGATGCACTCTTCTTCATCCATGCATATAACGGGATGGTAGCCCTTTGAGCTTATTGTGTTGGCATCTAGTTGCAAGATGTCTTTTGGGCAATAATGCACACACAGGGCACATCCCTTGCAATAGTGAGAATCAACAGCGATTCTGAACATTTATGCTCAGCCTCCCAATCTCGCTAACAATCGCAGGGGAACCAATTTTTAAGGTGTTCGTTTGGGTAACTCCACACACAGGGCTTTATCTTATTCCGAAACCCCAGATATGCGAGCAGTTGTTGGGTAAACGAAGTTCTCACACAGGTGAGAAATAAGCTACTTTGAACAATCTTTGTAATAACGTGTTACAAAACCCTTTGGGGTTTTAATTATTCATGCTATGACTCCACCACAAAATAGTGTGCTTCGTGAGCTGGGAATTTCAAGGAGAAAACGATGAAAGCAAAGACAGCAAAAGATCTTGAAAAGATGTTTGATATGTCCTAATTTGCCGTATCAAACTCCGACTCGATGGCACGGATTTGATCGTACAAAAAGCGGTTGGTGGGCACTAAGATTCCATGGCGTTCGGCAAGGCTAATAAGTGTGCCGGCAAACTCCTCAACCTCTGTATGCTTGCGATTGATACGGTCTTGACCCATCGATGGTATCCCCTGGGGATCTAGCGTGCTGATAAGTTCAAACATTTCTGAGAGATCCGCTTCTGTAACATCAACACCCTCAGCTCGTGCTACTGCCAAAGCCTCACGCATTGCAGCTACAAAACAACGACACTGCTCTGTACCCTCTTCTACTGCCGAGCCATAAGTGCCTGCGTAGGCCATGCTCACCTGATTAACTCCGCAGTTAAGCATGAACTTAACCCACAGCCGCCGCTTGATATCAGCCTCTACAACATGAGTGATTTTGGCACGCGAATAAAAATCGTCTATTGCCTCCACCACGCCAAGGGCAGTACCTTCGGCAGCTCCAAAGCGAATCTCGCCGGTGTGTGTAAAACTGAGGGCGTTTTCGATAAACACGGCATCCATGCCTTGTGCCACCGAAAGCACAGTGTGCTGCCATCCAAAGCGCTCGGCAATGCGCTGCTCGCTGCGTACTCCGTTAATGAGTGAGGCGATGTAAGTGTTGGAGTCTACAAGATGCTTCATGGTGTCTAGCGCTACAGCTAGTCCAGGAGCTTTTATGGTAAGGATAACTAGATCAACTGGCGTAGCTTTGCTGGCTGGAATTGTAGGGATTAGGCAAGGCTTGCCATTAATTGTGATTTGCTGGTCTTTGCGGCGCTCATAGCGCTCATCATCCATGACAAATTCCACGACACCCGAACCAATGTTTTGTTCGATCATCGAAGCATAAAGTAGGCCAACTGCGCCTCTTCCAATAATTGCTACGCGCTCAATTGTCATAAAGTCCCCGTTTCGTTTGCCCCTTTTTTGCCCATGAGGGTCTTGCTTTTAACTCCAATAAGGGTCTGCTTTTAAGTTCACAGACTAAGTAAGTCCACGGGCTAAGCTTACAGTTTTTTACAATCTGTGTTTGGATTAGAACTTGTTTTGGCTTTAGCTATCGTTGGATTGAGCTATTTTGTGAGACAGTTGTGAGACAGCTTTTCAGATCGAACGCAGAGATAGGATCACCATGAACGATTTGACAGACATTCAAGCACTTGAGCAGAACTTTATAGAAATTGGGCGTGACATGTTTTTATCGGGGGCTATCACTAGCCATGGTGGCAACCTATCGATAAGCAATGGGGATTCTATTTGGATAACGCGCACTGGCTCGATGCTAGGCAGACTAAAGCCAGGGGATGTGATCAAGACTTCTTGGGAACCTTCACCAAGCGATGATGATTGTTCAAGTGAGTTGGTGGTGCATCGTGAGTTGCATCATGCAATGATGCGCCGTTGTCAAAGCATAGGTGAGTCTTTTGGGATGAGGGCTATTGTGCACGCGCATACTGCACATACAACTCTACGCTCCATGTATCACGATCAAATTGAGTCTGTGGATTCGGAATGCAAGTTGTTGCTGCCCGATCCGGTTTTAGTTGTTCGTCCTGCGCAGTCGATTGGCAGCTCAGAGGCTGCGCAGATGCTTGCGCGCATTGTCGAAGATGGTGGACTCATCGCCATCATTGGAGGCCATGGTCCATTTGCGGTAGGGAAGACTCTAGAGCAAGCTTTGCAGTTGGTTTCGTCGCTGGAACATTCATGCAAGCTTGCCAACATGATCGATCAAAAGGAGATGTTGGAACGCCTGTGCAGTTTGGGGCTTTGGTCGTGATTTCTGACTAGGTGGTGAGCTTCGTTTAGGTGGTGAGCCTTGCTTTAGGGCTTAGCTCATGAAATCCGAGATCCCCGGCTAGGAAGTTTGTCCTAACCGGGGATCCACAAGCAAAAAGATGAGAACAAGCGCCATTGCGACACTCTAAAGCGCCATTGCGACACTCTAAAGCGCCAT
>CAZOMM010000004.1:15845-33923 GCA_964581165.1 uncultured Coriobacteriaceae bacterium | reverse complement strand
AAGCGCCATTGCGACACTCTAAAGCGCCATTGCGACACTCTAAAGCGCCATAGTAGCAGCTCTAAACACTTAGCACAAGCGCGGCTGCGGCCATAGTGACTGCGACCATAGCGGCTGTGGCGACAAGCGGCTACAAACACAAGCGCAGCCGTAGCCACATATCCCTTACTTACTCTGCCAGCTCTGCAAGCTTAGTGCGGCTGTAGCGATACAGCTCTTCTGCTGTATTGATATCGCGACCTTCCTTTGTATCTATAAGCCAAGAAGCATAGTGGCCTGTCATTGCCATATCGTCTACAACTTTATGAATAAAATCTACTGCCTCATTGTCGTCTAGATCTTCGGGAACAACGAGCATTGAATGATGTGGCATGCCCTCTCCGTACTGATCCATGATCTTTTTCTTGTCGTTTGCGTTGTCTTGTCCTTCCCAAGCATCAAAGCCGGCCTCTATAAAGTAAGGCACCAAAGTTCCAACGCTTCCACAGGAATGCAGACATACAAACATTCCCATCTCGTGAGCAGCATCCGTGATTTTTTTGTATTGAGGCACGAGCAGTTCACGATAAAGATCTGGCGAGAAGAAGGTGCTGGTTTGGGTTCCCATATCGTCGTGGAACACAATCATGTCTGAGTGGTAAACATCGCGGGCGATCTTCATTAGCTCGATATGCCACTTGACCAACTCGTCATAGAACTCGGTTAGCACCTCTGGCTCCTCAAGTAGAGCACAGAAGGCATCCTCAAAGCTTGTTAGATCTGCAGTTCTCTCAAACAAACCATTGACGATAACAAAAAAGGTTAGGCGATCTTCTGAAATCTTGTCTTTGTAATTTTCTTCGTAGTCTTTTTGCCAATCGATCTCGGAGAGATCCGGCCAAATGATTTCTTCTTTCCAATTTGCCAATTCAGACAAACGCCTGGTGCCTGGTTTGACCATTGCGGCATTTGATAGGGGTTCGAATTCCCACTCAATGCCAAACCAGTCGATTCCCCCGTTGATTCTTGCATCCGCATCCGGCATTACTAGGGGTTGCACAGCATTGGCATCTAAGCCTGAGTTAGGAACCCACAGAGGCATTTCCCCTCTTAACAGGCGTGAAAAATTCTCCTTTGGGCTTATCGGATAGTTGTATTTAGGTACAACGGTATCTGGCATTCCATAAATTCCCGGATTGGTGTACTCACCTACTATCTTGAGTTCGTTCTCGTCAAATTTCCCCACGGTTCACCTCAAATCTGTATGCATAAATTATCAACAAAACTACAAAATCGCGCCCATAAATATCACCTGCAAATATTGTGTGCATTCATGGCGCTTTTATAGTCATAACATCAAATTTGAGCTCTTACAACAAAAACTTATAAAGAAACGAGTTTGTGCTGAGCCGCTTTTTTTAGATAACTCGTATTACAAAGCAGCACTCTTTTATAGATTAATTCGACAAAGGCAAGGTGCTGTATAAAAGGCGCTATATAAACGGCTATATAGGCATTATTGCGAAAGGTACGAGTCTAAAAATTGTTATGTCTCATCATTTTGCTTAAGTAACTTTAATTCATTTTTCTTATCTTAAACATTGCAAAGAATGTATATTTTGCATATAAGTAAGCAATTAATGAATCAAGATGCAACTTTCAGGTTGATGGATTTTCTATAAAATATATCCCGTTTAATATTAGGGGCATGCAGGTTTGACAATCTGCTGCCCCTCTTTAGTAAGTGGGGTGGCTGCATAATCCATGATCCAAGAGAGCTTTGGGCTATGCAGCCTTGTCGGACGAGTCTTTCGATTAGGAGGTATTGGTAGGCATGAAAGATCAGTCTGTAGCAAAGAAAAACTCGAGCGGAGGTATAGCCTTAGCAGCGATCATGACCATGATCTTTGTCAGCATGGGCTTTACCGTTGTGACTCCGGCGATGGAGGTGCTAGGCGAGCATTTTGCTGGCCAGGATGTGACCTACGTTAGCACTTTGCCAACGCTTTTTGTGGTGTTCGGAACCGCCATTTCAGGGGCAATAGTAGGCAAGAAGGCCAAATTTAGAACAGTCGCAATTATTGCCAACGCCCTAGCTTTGGTGTTTGGTGTAGCACCCATGTTTGTGGACAACTACATTTTCCTGTTGGTTTGTAGGGCGCTTTTTGGTCTTGGTCTTGGTCTACTTGCTCCTCTGGGTAATGCGCTCCTGATGGCTGATTATGAAGGCGACAGGCTTTCTAAGTATTTGGGTTATGGAACCTTTTTCATGAGCGTAGGCGGAATTCTTTTCCAGACTCTTGGTGGCGTTTTTGCTGACATCAATTGGAACATCACCTTTGCTGGCCATGGACTTTTCCTTATCTCATTCTTGATGTCCTTCTTCATCAGAGAGCCCGAGATGGCCTCTGGGCAAGGAGATGGTGCCGAGGTTCAGGCTAGCCCTGAGGGCAAGAAAGAAAAGATGTCCAAGGTAGTCTGGATTCCGGCTATTGTGATTGGTATTGCCAACCTCTGCAATTACCCCGTTATGCTTAATCTTTCGACTATCTTTGTTGAGCGCGGGATCGGCACGGCTGCTATTGCCTCAACCGCACTGTCTTTGTATACCGTTGCCGGTGCACTTGCAGGTCTGCTTTTTGGCTGGCTTCTCAAATACACCAAGAGGGTAACGATTGGAATCGCGTTTGTGATTATGGCTCTTGGTGCCTATTTGATTTGGATGGAGTCCTCTAGTTACATTTTTCCAACTCTAGGATGTGTTTGCCTTGGCTTTGGCTTCTCTACGCTTATGCCAGCGCTATATAACTGGGCCGGAAGGGTAACGCCTACCAGCACCGTTGCTGTGGCGAATTCGATCATGCAGGCTGTTACTTATATCTGCTCTTTCTTGAGCACCTATTGGCTGATCGGCTTCGCGTTTATCACCGGCGATAGAGTCTATACTCCAATTTTGTTTGAGGTCTGTGTGTTTGTAGTCTTTGCTGTGATCTTCTTTATCTACAGCCCGTTTAAGGACAAGCAGGAGGCCTAGGAGCGCTACAGAGGCTCTAACGACTGAAGGGCTGGAAGTTTTGGTGCGTGTATAAACGCCCCAAGAATCTCAAGGTATTTCTAAAATGGGAATCTCACTATCAGGTGGGGTTCCCATTCTTTTTGTGCCGAGTATGCACGGGTTTTTAAGGGGATATGGGTTCGAGTTCTTTTGGTGGTAGAAAACCGCATCATAAAAGCTCTTTTAAAGGCAGGAGAACCCCTCAGTTAAATTCCCGAAACCGAGGGGTTCTCCTTTGCGTGTTAATGACTTGACTAGTACAACTACTGCAATGCAATATCTTCCGTATCTTTTTTGCAGAGAGTGTACCCAAGGTATGACAGGAGACCTAAATGAAGATTGCAGTTGCTGGAGCTGGATACGTTGGACTTTCGTTGGCGGTACTTCTTGCTCAGCATAATGAAGTTACGATTTTAGATGTGCTTTCTTCTAAGGTCGACAAAATCTCGGCCCGTCAGTCGCCAATTAGAGATGAAGAGATACAGCGTTTTTTTGATGAGGCCGCCGCAAAAACTCGCAATTTGAGTCTTAGGGCAACTACTGATCCAGTGCAAGCTTACAGCGATGTTGAGTATGCAATCATAGCCACTCCCACCAACTACGATCCCGACTCCAACTCATTTGATACCTCGGCAGTCGAATCTGCAATGGAGGCAGTGAGATCAGTTAATCCAGACGCTTGGATTGTTGTTAAGTCTACTGTTCCCGTGGGCTACACCGAACGTATACGTCAAGAGCGCAGTGATGCCAAAATTCTCTTTTCGCCCGAGTTTTTGCGTGAGGGGCATGCACTATATGACAATCTGCATCCCAGCCGAATAGTTGTGGGGGCATCCGAGAGTGACAAGGAAGCTGCTTCTTCTGCAAGGCGTTTTGCAAAAATGTTGGAGGAGTGTGCAGATCCCCTAGAGCAATCGCGGCAAAATGCTGATGGAACAACTGGAATTCCCGTGCTTGTTACTGGATCTACCGAGGCAGAGGCTGTAAAGCTCTTTGCTAATACATATCTGGCTTTGCGCGTTGCCTATTTCAATGAGCTAGATACCTATTGCGAGCAAAAGGGGCTTTCTACTGCAGATGTTGTGCGTGGGGTCTGTCTTGAGCCACGTATTGGTGATTTTTACAACAATCCTTCTTTTGGTTACGGGGGATATTGTCTGCCCAAAGACACCAAGCAGCTGCTGGCCAATTATCATGACGTTCCCCAAAGCCTCATAGAGGCCATAGTCGAAGCCAATCGTACTCGCAAAGACTTTATTGCCGATGAGGTTTTAAAGCGCGTTAACGATCTTGTCTACTCCGGTACAACTGCGCCTGTTGTGGGTGTTTACCGTCTAACTATGAAAACAGGTTCGGATAACTTTAGAGCCTCTTCTGTTCAGGGGATCATGAAGCGTGTAAAGGCCAAAGGGGTCCCTATTGTGGTTTATGAGCCGACGCTTGATGATGCTGAGTTTTATGGCTCGCAGGTCACTCACGATTTGGAATTGTTCAAAAAACGCTGTGATCTGATCATTGCCAATCGCTGGTCTGATGAGCTGGCAGATGTAAGCAGCAAAGTGTTTACCCGCGACTTATTTAGGAGAGACTAGCTGTTCTGGTTGGGTGGGTTCTTTAATCTTGTTTGGTAGTACGAAACGCTACCGAAACAAAAGCTCTCGTAATAAAGAAGCTTTTTTCGTGATATGTTTGCAAGGTGTGTCGCTTATTAGCCTAGGTGCACGTCTAAGTTCAGTTAACTTACTTCAATTAACTTACGACCAGCATAAACTGCTGGCTCGATATATTGGCAGGATAAGGCAAGATCTCGAGTCCCAACTAAGGGCTTATCTATGTAAAAACTTGCTTGCGTGGAAAAAGAAAGGGTGGTTCGTCTATGGAGTGGCGCGAAGAGATGCGTTGCTGCATAAGGACATTTGACGACTTGGTAGAATCAGGAGTTTTTCAGGAGTCTGATAGGGCTCAGATAGAACCAATTCTTCAAAAAGCTCCCATGGCAGTGCCCCCATATTATCTTTCGCTCATTGACTTTTCGGATCCCGATGATCCTATTCGCAAACTTGCTGTCCCCTCTCTGTTAGAAAGCGATCGCGAGGGCGCTCTTGATACTTCTGGTGAGGCGAGTAATACAGTCATAACGGGGCTTCAACACAAATATCGCGAAACTGTGATGATGCTCTCTACTAATGAGTGCGCAATGTATTGCCGTCACTGTTTTCGCAAGCGTTTGGTTGGGCTCGATGATGTTTCTGATATGAATGGTTGTGCCGAAGACATCAATGCGGTTCGCGACTATCTTATAGCTCATCCACAGATCTCAAACGTGCTGGTAAGCGGGGGAGACGCACTTTTAAATTCAAACAGGCGCATCCGTGAGATTTTGCAAGCGCTAACCGATATAGAATCGCTTGATTTTATTCGCATAGCCACGCGAGTGCTGGTCTCTTTGCCGCAGCGCATCACCACCGACGATGAACTAGTAGAAATACTCGGACAAGCAGCAAAGCGCAAGCAGCTCTATATGGTTACTCAGTTTGATCATCCACGCGAGATTACACCCGAGGCAACCGACGCGGTAAAGAAGATTCTTGATTTGGGTATACCTATTCGCAATCAAACTGTGCTTTTGCGTGGTGTTAATGCTGATGTAGAGACATTGGCAACACTGCTTAGAAAACTAACATCTATTGGGATAGAACCCTACTATGTATTTCAGTGTCGTCCTGTAACAGGAGTCAAAAACCAGTTCCAGGTTCCTATGCTCGAGGGTTTGCGTACAGTTGAGGCGGCCAAAGCCTTGCAAAATGGTTTTGGTAAAACATTCAAATACTGCATGTCGCACGTTAAGGGCAAGATCGAGATCTTAGGAGAAATGCCCGGCAACAAGATGCTTTTTAAATTCCACGAGGCAAAGGATCGTTCCGATTTAGGCCGTGTTTTTGTAAAAGAAGTTACAGACGATCAAGCATGGTTTGATAACGACGAGGAGTTTTAGTTTAGGTTTAGGCCTTCTGATTCACGCCTAGTTCACGCCTTTCAACTTACGGCTCCTTATTACCATCATTTCCACCATCTAGAGGTCGCTTTTGTTTCTGATGGGTACTATACTGGTTTTGTTTTGATAACGATCTAATTGGAAAGGAACTTGATGTACACGACATACCTAGCGCTGGATGCCTTGTCTGGATTTAAATGTCGTGCAAGTATCACAGACGGGAATGCACAACTTGAGGGTGTGGCTTTGGGTTCTGATGATTCTTCAAATTGTCTTGTGATAGACGATTTGGGTGATTGCATCGAGTGTTTTCATGACGATGACAGAATAGAAATTCGCGGAGCTGTATTCGAGGATGTTGTTAACACCCTTCTTAAACACAGCAGGTCTATTGCAAAGTGGGAGCTTGAGCTAAGCAGAATAGTGTCTGAGGGCGATCCAAAGGACATAGTTGATTCTTTAGCTAAGATATTAAATTGCCCAACTCTAATAGTGGATACACACAATATGATGTGCGTCCTTTGTGATCTAGATCCTAAAGATTCCATATATGAATGGGATTATGCGCGATCTTTTGGAAGACTTCCCTGGGAAATGTTTGACAACATGGGTCACAGCATGATCTTTCAGTCCCGTTTGCTCTCTTCTCAGGACAAGCCGTTTACTGCAGCCATTTGCGAAGATGGCAGGGAGTCAATCTTTTGCAGGATAGAGGTGGATGACTCTCCTACGATGTACCTAATAGCCTTTGATTCGGGCAGAGGAATTAGCCCAGGCATGGTACAGATTACCTCTTTGGCATCTTCGACAATAGTGCTTTGGCTCGAGGCACATCGGGCACAAAGTGGGGTTTTCTCAATTACTGACACTCTTTCGAGACTTGCCTTAGGAGATGAGGTTTCTGCACAAGAAGTGCGGGCCGAGCGATTGCGTATGGCTGCAGACGGGACAAGCTTTGTTCTTATGAAAATTGTGCACCAACTGTCTGGAGGTCATGCCAGGGCAGCTTCGGTGTTTCAATCGAGATTTGCCCGCAGTAGATGCTTTGTGGCTGGCGATAATCTTTATGCCTTATGCGTTGACTATCCTAGTTTAGAGAAAGACTTATCTAGGCTGGCAGCTAGCAATAACAATATGCGTTTTGGGCTTAGCTGGAGATTTACAGATTGGAGTGCTATTTCCGACGCAGTCAATCAAACCGAGGTTGCGCTTTCTAATTCTGCTGGCAGTGTGGCAGTGCTCGACTCACATTGTGTGATGTTTTACATCTTCTCGATTCTTATGTCTTCTACAAGCAACATCGAGATGATTCATCCGGCAATTACAAGCCTAGAGACCTATGACGACGTTCATGGCAGTGAATACCTTAGAACGCTATGGGTCTTTTTGCGTCACGAACGAAACCTTGTAAACACGGCTGAGGATTTAGGCATTCATCGTAATTCGCTTGTATATCGGGTTAAGCGAATAAGTGAGCTAATACCCGATGTAGATTTGGATGACCCCGAGACTCGAGAACATTTAATTATTTCGTACAGAATTAGGGGCCTTAGGCAACGTAGTCAACCGATAGATAGTTACTAATTTGATTAGCAATTTGCTTAGCAATTTGGGCAAGTAGCATATTCAAGTAGCATATTTACAGATACAAATTTCATAGACATAAATGAAACGGAGTATTTAATGAAAGTGCCGTCAGATACAGCAACAGAAAATCTAGACCTCGACTTTTTGATACCACTTGTAAGTGATGAAGATCCAGAAGTTAGAGGTAGAACCGCAGTGGTGCTTGGGCAGATTGGTGGAACTGGTGCTTTTAGGGTTCTCGTAGATTTGCTGTCTGATTCTGATGAGCGAGTAAGGCTTGAGGCAATCTCTTCTCTAGGAGACATTGGCAGTTCTGTGGCTCTAGAACCCCTGATGCCTCTTTTGGAAGAGGAATCTGTTGAGATTAGGTGCCAAACAATCTCTGCTTTGGCCAAAATTGGAGACCCTAGAGCCTTCGCTTCCGTAATTATTAGGGTTTTTGACAGCTCCGATGATGTTAGAAAAAACGCTGTGGCAGCGATAGGTTGCCTATCGGATCCGCGAGCTTTAGAACCGCTGCTGCTGTGTTTGTCCGACGAGAATAGTGAGGTTAGGGCAAACAGCGCATGGTCCTTGGGTGCTTTAGGGCTTATCGATGCGGTAGATAAGCTGATTGATCTTAGTGATTCTAGGGATATAGACGAGGTTAGAGCCAATGCCGTAACTTCTCTTGGCGCAATAGGGTCAAAATGCAGGATTTCAGATCAAGATGAGTCACACAGGGCTTTGTGTCAGGTTGTTGATGTCTTGGATGATTCATCTGAATCTATGCGAGTTAGAATTGCTGCCGCTATTGCTGCCACCAAGGCCCTAGATGCCATAAGCTTGATGGACAAACATCTGGCAATAAGACTTTTGCAGGCTTTGATGATTCTTGCAGACTCCGATATTCCAGAAGACCTGAGATCTACATGTATTTGGTGTTTGGCTCAGGTCTTTGCATACTGTGGAGCAGCAAGTGATGTTGCTTCAGAGCTTTCTGTTTCCGTTTCCGCTGACACCCACGATTTTAGTGGCGGTAATTTTGGCACCAAGGGTTCTTATGTTGATAGTTTCGAGGCTATCGAGGCCATCGACTTAGGTGCTAGTGCCTCGGATGTTGGTGCCTCAGGTGCTAGTGTTAAGGGCAGCGCAAACTTTACCAATAACTTCAGCTTTAATTTGCTTAGTCTTATTGATGCCGGCATTGTCGACAAAATCATGCACATATTAGAAAGAGCGCTCACAGATGGTGGAGAGTGGAGCATCCGTTACTCATTAGAGGCGCTTGCTAATATTGGGACAATCAAAGCACTGAGGCCCGAAGCGCTAAAGACTGTAAAGGCATTTGCGGGCAGCGAGAGCGCAAAACCCTATCACGATCTTTGCGAAGAAGCCCTTTGTCGTATAAATCAAAGCTAGACAGACTGGATTGCAAGTCAACTCTACTCAACTTTAGCCAACTATAGTTGAGTATGGCGAAACAACTCGTCCATTTACTATTTTTAAGCTTGACGAGCAAAGGTGAGCAGACTATCTTATTATTCGCACTTGAGGATAAAGCTTCTTTGAGATTAAACGCGTTTGACTCTAATCTCATTTAAACTTAATATTTTAGCGTCTTGACGGCAGGCATCCTAGGTTTCCGTTGGCCAGGACGGAAGGGATGTTAACCACCAGGAGGTTTGATATGAGGAAAAGACTAAAGGCCTTTGTTGCGTCAGCTTCGGCAGTAGCCCTTGTTGGGGCTTTGGGATTAACTGGCTGCGGCAGCAGTACTAGTGATTCCGAGGAGCATGAGGCCACGACCTTGCAGATTTTTGCTGCGAATTCTCTTTCCGAAGCTATGGAAGAGGCTTGTGAGGTTTACATGGAGTCTCACGATTGGATTACCTTTGAGGATGCACAGTATCTATCTTCCGGAAACTTAGTTGAGGAACTTGCTGGTGGAGCCTATGCAGACATCTTTATCTCGGCTTCGCAGAGCAAGATGGATGAGGCTTCAGACCAAGGTCTGATCGTCGATGACACAAGAATGGATATGTTCGACAACGACCTAGTCGTAATTGCTCAAGAGGGTTCGGATATAACAATTGAGTCTCTAGAAGACGTTGTTACCGGAGGATACAGCCTAGCCGTGGGTGATGATTCCGTTCCCGCTGGTAACTATGCGGCTCAGTCGTTCTACTCAATTGGTTATTATTCCGATTCTTCGGGTGTTGGTGGAGAGTACGTAGACATGGACACTCCCATTACGGGATCTAGCGTTGGAAACGTTGCCCAGTATGTCTCTAGCGGAGAGGTTGACCTAGCGGTCGTATTCCTGTCTGACTCCTACCGATACGAAGGCGTTGAGGTGGTTTATACAATTCCCGCCGAGATGCATGAGGATATTATCTACCCCGCTGCGGTGTGTACTGTTTCCACAAATTCGGACGAGGCCCAGGCGTTCTTAGAGTGGTGTTACACAGATTCCGAAGCGGAGCAGATATGGCAGAAGTGGGGACTCTCACTAGCTGCCGAGTAAAAGGACGACTTCCGAGTTGCCTTTTCTCTCTCTTGTCCGGTTTGACCTGACCGGAACTCCGACCTGGTTCAAGGGCTCGAGACTTGTCTCGAGCCCTTGGGCCGTTTAGGGGCAAATTCGCCATTTATACTATCCCTAGATTATTTTTCGGCCTGATAACTTATAAAAGCACAGGGACTCGACGGGCTAGTTTTACGGAAGGCTTTGTAGATGAAGGCATTCGCGGACAAAAAGATCTTTAGGCTAGCAAGTGTATCCTTTGCAGTGCTTATAGTAGCCTGCGTTGCTATGTTTGCAGTTTCTTGGATGGTCGGGGATGCAGCTTTGGGTGACGATTCAAGCACAGCAAGCATTGACGAGAGTGGAGGCTCTGGAATTATAGAGGGTGAGGATTTTGGAATTTCATCCTTTACCCGTGCTCAGGTAGGATCTAATAGAGAAATCGACGGCCAGTTTTATGGGTATACATATCTAACAGGCGAGGATCCCGACCTCTTCTCGGCGGTGTATGTGAATCTAGATGGCGATGATCCTTATGTGGTTTTGTACATTCCCGAATCGGCTGCAGAATTTGGAATTGAAGCTTCTAACGAAGATTCGCTTGTGGTCTTCAAAGACCTTTTAGGCCAGCTAGATGTATATAACGCCAACGGTGGTGTGACTCTGGATAACGATCAGATGAGCTGGTATGTAACCAGCGAACAGTCCATCACCATCGATGGCGTTGTATTCTCTTTTTCCCAAGAGCTTAGAGACAATAGGTTTTACACCTGCATTATTGGCGAGGATGGCTCTGATGTAAGTCAGACATCGAGTGAATATCACGTATCTTTGGGGCATTGTTCTTATGGGCAAATTGCCTCGGCCGATGATGTAGAAGCAAACGAGGCAGCTTCTGGCTTTGCTGCAGTTGTTCAGTTCTTTACAGAATTAGATTACAGCCCCCTTTTTGTAAGCCTAAGAACTACGCTTGTGGCCCTTGTCTTTATCTTTGTTTTTGGAATTCTTGCGGCCTATTGGGTTTTGACTCTGAGTCCTAAAATGCGCTCGATTGTGGATGCCATTCTCACTATTCCTATGGTGCTTCCGCCTACGGTTTGTGGTTTTATTTTGCTAATGATTCTTGGGCGCAACTCACCAATTGGTCAGTGGTTTATCGACATTGGTTTTCCCTTGATCTTTAGCTGGCAAGCTACTGTTATTGCAGCTGTTGTTGTGGCGTTTCCACTAATGTATATGAACGCAAAGGGCGCGTTTGAAGGCCTCGACAGTAATATGCTCGATGCTGCGCGTACACTAGGTTGGTCCAATTTCAAAATATTCCGCAAGCTTATGCTTCCCCTTGCTTGGACTTCTATTGCAGCAGGAACAGCCCTCTCCTTTGCTAGGGCTGCAGGCGAATTTGGGGCCACCTTATTCCTTGCCGGCAATTACGCTGGAATCACCCGAACAATACCTCTCGCTATTTATTTTCAATGGATGGGCGGTCGCTCGGATATTGCGCTGTTCTGGACTGTAGTGATGATAGCTATTAGTTTTATTGCGCTCCTGTTTATAAATATTTGGTCCAACAAAACCACCAAGTATCGCAGGAGGGACAACAATGAGTCTTAAGGCCGAGATTCGAAAGAGTTTTTCGGGGTTTACACTCGATATTAATTTGGAGGCAGATCAAGAGACCTTAGGACTTTTAGGGGAGTCGGGTTGCGGAAAAACTCTCACCATGAGATGCATTGCTGGTATTGAGACACCCGATGCGGGCAAGATCGTAGTAAACGATAAGGTCTACTTTGACAAAGCTAGTGGCAAAAAACCCAGCGTTAATCTCACAGCACAGGAGCGAAAGACAGCTCTGCTTTTTCAAAACTACATGCTTTTTCCAAATCTTACAGTGGCAGAAAACGTGGGTGCTGGAATTAGCAACAAAGCAAGTAAATCTGAACTCAAGGACATGGTAGAGCGTGAGCTAGAGCGCTTTGGAATCGACAAATTTGCCGATAGGTACCCAGCTCAGCTATCTGGTGGTCAGCAGCAAAGGGTGGCACTTGCCAGAATGCTTGCGGCCAGACCTGGCATTCTTATGCTAGATGAGCCCTTCTCGGCTCTCGACTCACACTTAAAAGGAATTCTGGAGCAAAATCTAAGTGCTGTTTTTGAGATGTTTGCAGGCACGATTTTGTATGTGAGTCACGATATAGACGAGGCTCTGCGTTTTTGCAACAGGATTGCAGTGATGGAAGATGGCAAGGTAATGGAGATCAGCAAGGGCGATGAGCTGGTTTCGAACCCACGATCTACCGCAAGTGTTAAGCTTTCGGGCTGCAAAAATGTAACAGAGGCCATAGCTAAGGGAAAACGCAGAATCTACATGCCTAGATGGGGTGTTGAAATGCAGACTGCTCGCGACGTTCCAGAAGGGCTTAAAAACATGGGGATTAGGGCCTTCTTTTTAGAGCGGGTAGAGGAACCAAAGGATTCAGCAGGAACTGCGGCTTCTGCTAAAGACAACGTTTTTAGAATGCGCTGCGACAGGGTTAGCGATTCTAGGTTTGATCGAACAGTTATTCTTGGTTTTTGCGATGCCGATAAAGATGACAATTTTGAGGACGACGCGGTCGAAAACGAGATGACTTTTTTACACAATCATGTGTTTTGGAGAGTGGATAAGCTTGCAGTTGAACCAGAACAGCTTCCAGAGCTAGGGGAGGAGCTTTGGATACGCTTTCCGCCAGAGAAGATATACTTGGTTGATCGCTGAGACCTATTTTGGGCATCGGTCTTAGGTACCGGTCTGGATGTTGTTTTAGATACCGGCCTGGGCATCGGCTTGAGCACTGTCTTGGGCATCGACTTAGACAACGACTTAGACAACAGTCTGCCGCTTTTTGCCCCTTACCCTTTTTACCCTCTTTAAACCTGCCTTTGACCCGCCTTTGGTCGTTTTTGCCGTATCCCGCCCATGGAATGCGGCTTGCGCCGCTTGCTAGTTGCCGGCTATCATGAATCGCTGTTGTAATTTGCACCCGAAGGGGGACCAAAGATTTGAGCAAGGAAGATGCTATTGAGCTCGAAGGCAAGGTTATAGAGCCTTTGCCCAATGCGATGTTTAGGGTTGAGCTAGAAAACGGACATGTGATTCTGGCGCATATCTCGGGCAAGATGAGGATGCACTATATCAGGATTCTCCCTGGAGACAGGGTTACCGTTGAACTGTCGCCCTACGATCTTTCACGCGGGCGCATCACCTATCGCTTCAAATAATAGCTTTGTTGTTTTTACGCCGGGGTCGCGCAAGCCGAGGCCCCGGTGCCTTGTGTGCCCAAGGGTTTTATTGCACTGTACCGCTTACATAACTTAGACGATTAACGCCTGCGGCTGCGGCGTGTTTATAAATTAGTGTTTATCCGAAAGGAAAGCTAGAAATGAAAGTACGTCCTTCTGTTAAGAAGATGTGTGACAAATGCAAGATTATCAGGCGTCACGGTAGGGTGCTCGTAATTTGCGAGAATCCGCGCCATAAACAGCGTCAGGGCTAGGGAGGAGTTTACATTGGCCCGTTTAGTTGGAGTTGACCTTCCTCGCGATAAGCGAGTTGAGATAGGTCTGACTTACATTTATGGAATTGGACTCTCAACTTCGCAAAAAATTCTCGCCGCAACTGGCGTAAATCCCGACACTAGGGTTCGCGATCTTACCGAGGATGAGGTAGTCGCACTTAGGGATTACATTGACAAGAATCTCCATGTTGAGGGTGACCTTCGTAGAGAGGTCTCTCAAAACATTAAGAGGCTTATGGAGATTGGATGCTATCGCGGCCTGCGCCATCGCAAGGGTCTGCCTGTGCGTGGACAGCGCACTCACACTAATGCTCGTACTCGCAAAGGTCCACGTAAGCAAATTGGCGGAAAGAAGAAATAACGATGGCTCAGAAAAAGAACACCAATACACGCGTTCGCCGCTCCGATCGCAAAAATATCGCGGTTGGGCAGGCGCATATCAAATCTACTTTTAACAACACAATCGTGTCCATCACCGATACTCAGGGCAATGTGATTGCATGGCAGTCGGCTGGGACTGTTGGATTTAAGGGATCTCGTAAATCCACTCCGTTTGCTGCCCAGATGGCTGCAGAGGCAGTAGCAAAGACTGCCCAAGAACATGGTCTTCGAAAGATTTCTGTGTTTGTAAAGGGACCTGGCCCTGGTAGGGAAACTGCTATTAGGTCGCTGCAGGCTGCTGGCCTGGAGGTCTCTTCGATTCAAGATTGCACTCCCATTCCGCACAACGGCTGCCGCCCGCGTAAGCGTCGTCGCGTGTAGCTTTTCAGGAAGGTGATATAAAACATGGCACGTTATACAGGTGCGGACTGCAAGCTTTGCCGCCGCGAGGGCTGCAAGCTCTTTCTTAAGGGTGATCGCTGCTATTCCGCTAAATGCGCTTTTGAGCGCCGTCCCTATGCACCGGGTGAGTCGGGCAAAAAGCGCGCTAAAGAGTCTGAGTATCGTATGCAGCTTCGAGAGAAGCAGAAGACCAAGAGAATCTATGGCCTTCTTGAGAAGCAGTTCCACAGTTACTACCTTCTTGCCAATAGGCAGGGTGGCGTTACTGGCGAAAATCTGCTCCGTTTGCTAGAGACCCGTCTCGATAATGTGGTGTTTCGCCTGGGCTTTTCTAAGTCGCGCGACGAGGCTCGCCAGCAGGTTCGTCATGGTCACATCATTGTGAATGGCCACAGGGTTACGATCCCTTCGTATAGGGTTCGCCCTGGCGACACTATCGAAGTTGCTCCTAAGGCCAAGGATATGCTCGTTATCAAGTCTTCGCTTGTTAGCAATGAGCGCATGGAAGTTCCAGGCTGGCTAGAGGTTGACATCGAGAAGTTAACAGGGTCTGTTCTTTCGCTTCCAAGCCGAGATCAGATCGACCTTGATATCCGCGAACAGCTCATCGTTGAGCTTTATTCGAAGTAGAGATTGCTTAGAGGAGGCATCGCTCAATGTCAGAATTCATCCGGCCCCAGGTCACGGTTGAGTCTGTAAACGACACCTTGGCTAGGTTCATAGTCGAGCCTCTCGAGCGTGGTTATGGTTCCACGCTGGGTAATAGCATGCGTCGCGTGCTGCTATCTTCTCTCACTGGTGCTGCAGTTACGGCAATACAGATTGAGGGAGTTCAGCATGAGTTTACAGCGGCTCCAGGCATCGTCCAAGATGTCACGGATATCGTTTTGAATATCAAAGGCTTGGTTTTTCAGCCCATGGAGACTGCCGATGAGGCTGTAGCCACTGTGTCGGCTATTGGTCCCTGTGTTGTTACTGGTGCAGATATCCAGGTTCCAGCGGAGTTTAATCTCGTCAATCCCGATCATGTTATCGCAGAAATTGCCGAGGGTGGTTCGCTCGAAATGACGATGCGCATCGGTGTTGGTAGAGGTTATGTGTCGGCCGAGCGCAACAAGCGCATCGATGATCCTATCGGGATTATTCACACCGACTCGCTATTCTCGCCTATTAAGCGCTGTGCAATGAGTGTTGAGAATACTCGTAGAGGTCAGAGGACCGACTACGATCGCCTTATCTTGGAGGTTGAGACCAACGGTGCAATGACACCAACAGCCGCTCTTTGCAATGCGGCCGTGATTGTCACTCAGCACATGGAGGCCCTCTTGACACTTCAAGAGGGAGGCGAGCAGGCCCAGCAAGAGTCGATCTTTGCACCAGAAGGTCCTTCAAAGAACTTTGAGCTGGAGAAGCAGGTTGAGGATCTGGATCTTTCGGTTCGTTCGTACAACTGCCTCAAGCGCGCAGGGATTCATTCTGTGCGTCAGCTGGTTGAGTATTCCGAAAACGACCTGCTTAACATCCGCAATTTCGGTGCCAAGTCTATCGAGGAAGTTAAAGACAAGCTTCAGACGATGGGCCTAGGCCTTAAGCAATAGTAGGAGAACTAGAAAATGAGACATCGTAAGAAGGGTCGCAAGCTAGGAACTGATACCAGCCATACTAAGGCTATGAAGAAGAGCCTTACGGCAGCGCTGCTTGCGAACGATAGGATTAAGACCACATTGCCTCGCGCCAAGGAGATTCGCGGTGAGGTGGATAGGGTCATTACTTGGGCCAAGCGCGGAGACATTCACTCTCGTCGACTGGCTATTGCCAAGGTTGGCGACAAAGAGATTGTTCGCGAGATCTTTGAGAAGGTCGACCAGGGCATGTTTGCCGGTCGCAACGGCGGTTATACCAGGATCTTTCAGCTGGGCAACCGCAAGGGTGACAATGCTCGCATGGTTATTATCGAGTTAGTTACAGAGCCTGTGGATAGCTCTGCTGCTGCCTCTGCAAGTGCTGCTGACAAGAAATCAGACAAGAAGAGCGAGACTAAGGCAAAGAGGACCCCTAAGGGCAAAGAGGCCGAAAGGATCGCTGAAGAAGAACTCGCAGCTAAGTTTAAGTTTGACGACGAGGACGAAGAGGCTGCTGAGGCCGAGGACACCGAGGCCGAGACTGCCGATGCCGCTGAGGAAGTTGCTGAGGACGTGGCCGCCGAAGAAGCTACCGAGACAGAAGAGGCAGAGTCTGAGGATGAGTCTGCAGAGTCAGAAGACACTGCTGATGAGTCCAGCGAAAACGAAGAATCAGATAAATAGCCTTACCGTATAGCTGTTAATTTGCAAGCCCGGGTGGGTGGATCTGCCCGGGCTTTCGCATATCACAGAATGGCGAATTTCATGTATTTTGAATCCATTCCAAGGATCGATTCCCCCAGTGTAGACAAGCTCATCTCCTTAGCGGCTGCTTCAAAGTTAGGAGCTGGAGATCCCTCTCTTTTTTCCTTTGATAACGAGGTCGAAGAATTTGCTTCTCGCTTTATGGGCTGGGTTGATCTGTGCACAAAGCCACCGGTGGATCCCGATGAGATAATGGCTTTTGCCAGGGATGCAATGGCGCAGGGCCTGAGCGATGTTGTCCTAATTGGCATGGGAGGTTCTAGTCAGGCTCCCATGACTGTGGCTTCGATTCTTATGGCCAACAAGCGTCTCCCTCTGCGCTTTTCTGTTGTGGACACGATGGATGGACACGCACTTAGCAATCTTTTGCTTGGTTTAGATCCTCAAACTTCGATGTTTATTGTCTCGTCAAAATCGGGATCGACTTTAGAACCAAATATGATTTCGCGCTGTGTGTTTGAGTATGTGGCTTCGTGTGTTGGATACAAAGAGGCGGCTAGGCGCTTTGTTGCCATTACAGATCCAGGCAGCTCGCTAGAAAAGCTTGCTAAAAGCCAGGGGTATGCAGCAGTTTTTAATGGGGAGCCTGATGTTGGAGGAAGATTTTCGGCCTTCTCTGTTTTTGGCTTGCTTCCTATGGCTTTAATGGGTGTGGATATTAATGACTTGCTTAAACAAATGGCTGAGCTTACAAAGGCCTGTTCTGCAGATGATATTTCAAACCCAGCATTGGCACTTGCCGCTTATCTGAATGAGGCACTACTTGCAGGGCGCGACAAAATTTGCTTTAACTTTTCGCCTTCTTGTTCTTGCTTGGGCTTTTGGATTGAGCAGCTGATAGCAGAGTCGCTAGGAAAGCTCTCAAAAGGAATGATGCCAGCCATAGAGTCAGATATAAATCTGTTAAGCAAACCTGCTGATGACAGATGCGCTGTTGTCTACACATCGGGTATAGATGATTTTGATGGTGTTTCGGGTTCTGCTTTGGGTTCCGCTTCTGGTTCTGATACGGGTTCAGTCTCTGCTTCGGACAGGCTCAAGGTAATAGATAGCTCGATTCCTGCACTAGATCTAAGAATTGAAGAACCCTTGGATGTAGCTGCTCATTTTTTGCTTTGGGAGTATACAGTGCCTATGATTGCGGCACTTTTGAAACTAAATCCCTTTGATCAGCCCAATGTGGAGAGCACCAAGATAGCTGTAAAAGAGATTCTTTATAAGAAGGGTGA
>CAZOMM010000004.1:5939-15745 GCA_964581165.1 uncultured Coriobacteriaceae bacterium | reverse complement strand
TTCTTTGCAACGATAAAGCATGCAGACTTTTTTGCGATAAATTCTTTTTTGCCCGAAACTCCCCAGATAATCAAAGTTTTGCAGGATATTCGACATGCAGTTGCCAAGCAAACTGGCTGTGTTAGCTGTTTAGAGATTGGACCTCGTTACCTGCATTCTGTTGGACAGTTTCAAAAAGGTGGTCCAAACAAGGGAGTCTTTTTGCTGCTATCTGCTCCAGAAAGTTTTGACAAGGACATGCAAGTTCCTGGAGAGAGTTTTACTTTGGGAACTATTGCCAATGCTCAGGCAAAGGGAGACTTTGTAGCATTGAATGAGAAAAACCGCAGAGCCATGTATGTACAGCTGCTTGATAACAAAGTAGCAACGCTTGAGGCTTTTGCCGAAAGACTATGTAAGCAAGTGTCTTTGCGCCGTTCTTAGATTCTGGTCTGTTTCGATTGCTCAGGCTAGATATATCATTGAGCGGTGCAGGCAAAACGCGGTGTGAGTTACAAGATGTAACTTCGCCCTGCGCGACAGGAGACTCAAGATGCTTCTTTTCGCCAGATATATTATCCCAGTATCCTCTCCGCATATCGAAAACGGGGCGGTGCTTGTAAGAGGTAGCAAGATTGTTGATATTGGCGATGCCAATACACTCAGGGCCAAGTATCCCGAAGAGGATTTCAGGGATTTTGGAATTGCGGCCCTTATGCCGGGCTTTGTAGACACTCACACTCATCTTGAGTACTCGGCATTGCGTGGTTTGCTCTATGACATTCCTTATGCTGCTTGGAAGCTTCAGCTAGAAAGTAGGGCCAAGCGTTTTACTTACAAAGACTGGATTGATTCGGCCCTGCTAGGCGGTCTTGAGGCTGTTCGTTCTGGGATCACTACGATTGCCGATATTACTGTTACTGGCGCTTCTTTTCATGCTGCGATGGACATAGGTCTGCGTGGTGTTATCTATCGCGAGGTTGGAACTCAAGATAGAACCGAAATACCATATGTCATGGAGTCTGCTAAAGAAGATATCGAAGACTGGCGTAGTAAATGCGATCCCGACATGATCACAATTGGTATTGCTCCAGATTCCTTGCATTCTTGCCATTCGCAAGTCTTGCGAGAGATTGCCGATTATGCCTCGGATGGCACCAAGGTTGCTATTCATCTGGCAACTTCTAGAGAAGAGTACGAGTACGTAATGTACGGCACACCCTTCTTTGCGCACTTTGAAGATATTATCGACTACAGCATGCAGCAGACCAAGCAGACAATTTGGCTAGCAAAGGGTGTAAGCCCAGTGCAATATGCCCTCAATTGGGGGATTCTTAGCGTTCCCAATGTTATGGCAATCCACTGTACTCAGGTAGACGATAGGGATATCTCGACACTGGCAGATAACAAGGTGGCAGTTTCTGTATGTCCAAAATGTAACGCTAAGCTGGGGATGGGTGTGGCACCCATAATGAAGTTTTTGGATGCTGGAATTCGTGTTGGAATTGGTACCGACTCTCCAGCTGCATCCGATGTGACCGATCCAATTGATGAGGCAAGACTGGCTCTTTTGATGCAACGCTCTATGTCTGGCATGAGAGGCAAGTTCCTTCGTACTTCTGAGGTAGTGCGTTTATCGACCTTGGATGCTGCCAAAGCTTTGGGAATGGATGACAAGGTTGGTTCCTTAGATCCAGGAAAACAGGCCGACATTATAGCCATTGACCTTTCTAATTCTCATCAAGTGCCAGCGCATGATCCCACTACAGCGATTGTGCACACGGCAACTCAAGAAAACATTTTGATGACCATGGTTAATGGAAATATTCTCTACGACAACAAGCATGTTCATGGGGTGGATGTCTCGAGGATTTTTGAACGCGTTGAAGAGATGCGAGCTAAGCTGCGTGTCTGATGATTCGCAAACAGGAGGAATGTTTTGTCAAACAGTAATAAACACCCCAAAAACAAGTCGAATCATGCAAAAAGACTCTCTAGATCCACGCATAATTCGGACGTAGAGGAGCAGGGTAAGCAAACAACACAGTCCACATCTAAGCAAGCCGCATCTAAAACTTCTAAAGATAAGCTTGTGGGGTCTGGGTCTAAGAGTCGCAGAGTTTTAACAACGGTTCTTGCTGTAATCCTAATTGCTGCTTTTGCTGTACCTAGCATTTCTGTTCTTACCTATTGCAGTGATTCTGGTTCGAGTAGCACTACTATTAGCGACGAAACTTATATGGCTGCCGCAGAAGAAGCCCTTGCAGCAGTAGAAGAAGATTCCGAAGACATGGATGCCAAGCTCACACTGGCGGATGCTTACTACGATTGGGCTATGGTTATCTTGCAGGGAATTGTAACTTCTTCGGATATGACCAGCGATGAGCTGTTCTCTTTGGCCATCGATTACTACAGTGAATATTTGGAATCTGAAGATAGCGTGGATGCTGCTATTTCGATGTCGATGTGTCAATACTATTTAGATGATTTTGAGGGAGCTCAATCTACCCTAGAGTCCGCGATAGAGTCTCATGAAGATAGCGCTATGGCTTGGGCAAGACTCGGGCTTGTTCGTGTGGCTTTGGGCGAGACCGATTCTGCAAAAGAAGCCTTTAACTATGCGATGGAATTAGATCCCGATGACGAAGAGGGAGCCTATTCCTATGCAGAAGAGCAGCTTTCGCTTTTGGAATGATTTGTTGGGAGAGTTAGATCTATCAGACTTGCTGGCCTGTATTCGACCGAAGTCTTTGGAGTGTGTGCATGAACATAGGATTTGCCGAGATATTAGTAATTTTGGTTTTTGCGCTCATTATTGTGGGGCCAGACAAGCTTCCTAAGTTTGGTAAGACTGTAGGCAAGGCGATTGCACAGTTTAGAGATGCTCAAAACAAGGTCAATGAAACTGTAAATGAGTTTACTGGGGGTAAAACCATAAAGGAGATGCAAAAGAACCCCTTTTTAGCTCTCGATGTTATTGGCAATGCGCTCGAAAACGAGGATAAAGAGGCTGAGAAAGCCCAAAGTAAAGAGAGTTCTGCTAGCGATCAGCAGGCTTCGCTTGTCGAGCAGCAAGCTAGTTCGGTCAGCTCAGATGGTTCGGGTGCTTCGGGTGGTTCAAACTCGGCTGAGCCAAGTGGCCCAAGCTCGGCCGGCCCAGTCGACTCAGCTGACACAGACAGCACAGTCGACCCAGCCAGCTCAAGCTCAGTGTCAGCAGAAAACTCCGATGTATCTAAAAAGCTTATACCTCTTTCTGACATGGAAACATTTACCGAGCGCAAACTAAGACTCAAGGCAAATGCCATGGATTCTTCAAACTCCTCCATCTCAAATTCCAACGAGAGCAATGGAAAGGAGGACGAGGTTCGGTAGCGTTCCTCAAACTCCATGCCTATTAGCTCAAAGAGAATGTCAATTAGAGACCACCTTGGGGAACTACGTCGAAGAATCATCGTAGTAGTTGTTTGTCTTTTACTAGCCACTATTGCTTTGTATTTTATTTCGCCCCAATTGGTAACTTTTTTGCTTTGGCCCGTTAGCGAATATCTGCCGGGCGATGGGGTAAATCAAGTCAACATTCTCAACCCAATGGGCGGCTTTACGCTGCGATTTAAGATCTCCTTTGTTGCGGCGATACTAGTTACTGCTCCCATTTGGATTTGGAATTTGTTGGCTTTCTTTTTGCCTGCCCTAAAACCCAACGAGCGTAAGTGGGTTGTGCCTACTTTCTTTATAGGTGTGGCCTTGTTTGCTGCCGGAAATGTCTTTTGCTACATGGTCATACTGGCACCGGCCTTTGAGTGGATGCTAGGCCAGACCACAGCGATCGCTTCGATTCTTCCCGATGCTTACTCGTATATCAATCTTATCTTGATGTTTGAGCTGGCTTTTGGAATTGCTTTTGAGCTTCCCCTGGTGATCTTTTATCTGGTGGCATTTGAGATTGTCTCTTATTACAAGCTTCGCAAGAGCTGGCGAGTTGTCTATGTGGTGCTGATGGTGGTCTGCGCAGCTGTTACACCAGATGCCTCTCCTGTGCCAATGCTTATGCTGTTTGCGGCGATGGTTGCTTTGTACGAGGTTTCACTTGCTTTGGCAAGGATTGTGCTAAGACGGCGCATTGCCTTACAGAAAGCATCTGAAAAAGATGACGAGTCTGATGATTTAGACGGATAAGGACTCAGATGCATGAGTTTAGTCTGGTGAGCTCTGTAATCACAATGGTTGAGCAATCTGCCAAAGAGGCTGGAGCTAGCAAGGTTACCTCAATCTGCATTGTGGCAGGAGATCTCTCGCAGGTAGTTGATGAGGCAATGGACTTTGCCTTTGAAGCTCTGTCTGAGGGAACGCTCTGCGAAGGCGCAAAGCTTGAGATAGAGCATGTGCAGCCTCGATCGAGGTGCATGGATTGCCAAAAAGAGTTCGATCATGATGTTTATCACAGGCGATGTCCCGAATGCGACAGCCTTTTTACCGAGCTTATTCGTGGCAAAGAATTGTTTATCGACCACATAGAGCTTGACATTCTTTAACGTCTCTGCTTTTAACTGTGTGCTAGACTCTGTACGTTTAGCGAGAGTATGGAGGTCTATACATGGAACTCGACATTGGCAGATCGATCTTAGAAAAAAACGATGAACTGGCCGCGCTTAACAAAAAGCGTTTGGATGATGCCGGCGTGTTCATGGTTAATATCCTAGCCAGTCCAGGTTCGGGAAAAACCTCACTTATTCTTGCGACCAAAGAGTATTTTGGAGAAGGGCTTTCTATTGGGGTTATAGAGGGAGATCTAGCAAGCAAGCTTGATGCCGAGAAGATGAGAGAGAAAAATATTCCTTGCGTTCAGATAAATACTGGGGGGATCTGTCACCTAGAATCTCGGATGATTTCTAAGGCTTTGGATGAGCTTGATTTGGAATCCTTGGATCTTTTGCTGGTAGAAAATGTGGGAAATCTTGTGTGTACCCATGATTTTGATCTCGGCGAGCACTCTAGGGTGGTTGTGCTCTCGGTTCCAGAGGGGCACGATAAGCCAGTAAAGTATCCAGTGATTTTTAGAGATTGCCAAGCGGTGGTTTTGAGCAAAGTCGATTCTATGGGGGTCTTCGACTTTGATGAAAGAGCATTTAGAGTTCAGATGTCTCAGCTCAATCCAGACGCTCCAATATTTCCAGTTTCTTCTACTAGGGGAGATGGGATAAAAGCCTGGAGCATGTGGCTCGAAGCCCAGATGCATTCAGGTAAGTAATTTCGGAGGTTAAATTTGATACTTGTAGTGACCGAAAAGAACATCGCAGCGCAAAAGATTGCCGATTTGATGTCTACTGCCAAACCAAAGGCAGACAAGGTCTACAACACTCCTGTATACCGTTTTGAGAGGGACGGTGACGAGTGGGTAACTATAGGACTGCGCGGACATATCCTTAACGTGGATTTTGTTAATAAGCTTGAGTACAGCAAAAAGAAGGGCTGGTACGGAATCGACGAAAATGGCGATGAGGTACCGGCCCTTGATATTCCCGACAGACTTGCTAAGCCTCCTTTTAAAAAGAAGAGACCCTTTTATGAGAAGGGTGTGAGTCTTAAGGAGTGGAAGCTCCCGATATTGCCTTATCTTGTATATGCGCCTATCGTTAAGCCTCCGGCCGAAAAGGACATCATCCGCACCCTTAAGAATCTAGCTAAAAAGGCCGACAGCATTGTTATTGCAACCGACTTTGATAGAGAAGGTGAGCTAATAGGCTCAGACGCGCTGGAGATGATTCGCGAAGTTACCGAGGTGCCGGTGTCTAGAGCCAGATACTCTGCACTTACCAAGGGCGAGATAAGCCATGCCTTTGATAATTTGGTGGAGCTTGATCATGCCTTGGCTGAGGCTGGAGAGTCCAGGCGTCATATCGACCTTGTCTGGGGTGCAGTACTTACTCGCTATCTAACCATTGCTAAGTACAGCGGTTTTGGAACTGTTCGTTCGGCAGGGCGTGTTCAAACTCCAACTTTAGCTCTGATTGTGGAGCGTGAGCGTGAGCGTGAGGCTTTTAATCCCGAGGATTACTGGGTCATAACAGGTACCTGCGCAAATGATGCAGGCGAGTTTTTTAAGGTTACGCATCAAACAGCGCGCTTTAGTGAGCAAGCAGCCGCTGATGCTGCTTTTGTTATGGTAAAGGATGCTGATACTGCAACTGTTGCCAGTATTGAGAGTAAAACTAGGCAAATCCAAGCGCCTGCTCCCTTTAATACAACCTCGCTTCAGGCAGCTGCCTCTGCAATTGGTCTTACTCCTGCCAGAGTAATGCGAATTGCAGAGTCACTTTATATGAGCGGCTATATCTCTTATCCCAGAGTAGATAACACTGTTTATCCTTCGTCTATTGACTTTGCCCAGTCGCTCAAGATGCTCTCTGGAAATCCGGTTTATGCCCCATATGCCTCAAAACTTCTCTCGCAAGGGGAGCTTAAGGCTACGCGAGGCAAGACTCAAACTACAGATCATCCCCCAATTCATCCGACAGGTTGTGCTAACTCCGATCAGTTAAAGCCCGAGGAGTGGAAGCTTTACAACCTCATAGCTCGACGCTTTATGGCAACCCTGTCTGGGCCTGCCAAAGTTGAGGCAACTAAGGTCTTGCTGGATGTAAATGGGCAGCCCTTTACGGCTAGGGGAGATTCTGTGATAGATCCAGGTTTTAGGGAGATTTACTCCTATGGGTCTAAGAAGGATGATGAGTTGCCGCAGCTCAAGGTAGGAGAAAAGCTCAACTTTACCGAGCCAGAACTGAGCAAAAAGCAAACAGAGCCACCTGCCAGATATTCTCAGGGCAAGCTTATTCAAGAGATGGAGAGGCTTGGCCTTGGTACAAAGTCGACTAGGCATTCCACTATTGAGCGCCTGATGCAGGTTAACTACATCCAAAACAATCCAATTGAGCCAACTCAGCTTGGCATGGCTGTAATTGATGCACTGGGGCAGTTTGCGCCTAGGATTGTCTCTCCCACGATGACTTCTGAGCTCGAAGAAGAGATGAGTGATATCTGCGAGGGCAAGGACAACATCAAACATGTTGTTGGTCACTCTCGAGATCTTTTGGATGAGGTTATCGAGGTCTTGATTCCCAAAAAGGAAGAGGTTGGAGACGCACTTTCTGAGGCAGTTGCTGCCGATGCTCGTGTTGGCGCTTGTCCCAAGTGTGGTCATGACCTGTTGCTTAAGAGTTCAGCTAAGAACAAATCTAGGTTTATTGGTTGTTCTGCCTGGCCCGATTGCGATGTGACTTTTCCTGTTCCGGATGGCAGGTTGCGTCCGGTTGAGGAGCTGTGTCAGGTTTGTGGCGGGGCACAGATTCAGGTACAGGCTTTTAGATCCAAGCCTCAGGTGCTTTGCATCGATCCAATGTGCAAGTCTAATTACGAACCCAGTGTTGTGGTTGGCAAGTGCAAGGCCTGCGAAGAGGATGGCAAAGATGCCAATCTCATAGCGCAAAAGAATCCCAAGACGCTCAAGCGATTCATTCGCTGCGAGAATTATGAAGACTGCAACACGAGCTTCCCGCTTCCCAGAAATGGCAAAATTGAGTCTACTGGCGAGCGCTGCGAGCACTGTGAAGCACCTATAGTGCTTGTGCAGACCAGTCGTGGACCTTGGAGATTGTGTCCCAATCTTAGTTGTCCTAGCCAAAAGAAGGACGAAGATAAGGACTCAGATGCCTCTGCATCTAAGGCTGCTACAAAGAAGTCGGCTGCAAAGAAGTCGGGCAGGTCTACTAGATCGACATCGAGCGAGTCTGCTAAGTCGGGTTAGTCTGGTTGGTCGAGCTGGCCTGGCGGCTTGAGTCAGGCCTGGTGGATCGGGTAAGTCTGGTTAGCTTGGTTAGTCTGGTGGATCGAGTCAGGTCTGATAGATCGGACGAAGCGAGTTGCTCTGGCGAGTCATGCAAGTTTGGGGCTACGCGAGATAAATTTATTAACTGGAGGTTTAATTAATGGGATATCCAAAAGTAACTATTGTTGGTGCCGGTAATGTGGGAGCCACTGCAGCCGAATTAATAGCACTTAAAGAGCTGGCAAATGTTGTTTTGATTGATGTTGTAGAAGGTGTGCCTCAGGGCAAGGCGCTCGACATGATGCACATGCGCTCTATCGAGTGCTTTGGTGTAACTGTTACGGGCACCAATGATTATTCCGATACCGCAAACAGCGACATTGTTGTAATCACAGCTGGAGTGCCTCGCAAGCCGGGTATGACTAGGGAAGATCTGCTAGCCACAAACTCCAAGATCATGTCGTCTGTTATCGAACAGGCCCGCGAGGCATCGCCAGATGCAATCTTTATCTGTGTGACCAATCCGCTCGACATCATGACCTATCTTGCCTATCAGAAGGCAGGCATTCATCACAGCAAGATTTTTGGTATGGGTGGCGTGCTCGATTCCTCTAGGTTTGCTTACGCAATTCAGCAGGAGATTGGCTGTGACATTTCTGATGTAAAGGCCATGGTTGTTGGTGCTCACGGCGAGGGCATGGTTCCACTTGCCTCACAATCTACAGTTAATGGAACAGCGGTAAGCTCACTTTTGAGTCCCGAGAAGGTCGAGTTAATTTGTGAGCGCACTGTTAATGGTGGTGCCGAGGTTGTTGCTCATCTTAAGACTGGTTCGGCCTTTTATGCTCCGGGCGCTTCGATTGCAAAGATGGTCGAGGCAATTCTCAAAGACACTCATGAGACCTTAAGTGTCTGCTCATTGTTAACTGGAGAGTATGGCATAGACGGGATTTATATGTGCGTTCCAACCAAGCTTGGTCGAAATGGCATTGAGTCGATAGTTGAGCTTGATCTCGACGAGCTTGACCGTGCCAAGATTGCAGAATCGGCTGCAAGCATCCGTCAGTCAATCGAGGCTCTAGACGGCTTGGATCTCTAGTAGGGAACTTGCTTTATGGCGGCCGACGAACAACATTTTTATAAGCTAGAGGCACTAGAACCTCAGGCTGTGGCCGACACAGTAGCTAGGATGGTGTCTGATATTGCAACTCGTGTTCGTTTTGATGTGATTCAGGCGATATCCGATGCTATCCCAACTGAGCAAAACGATCGTGCTCGGCGCATACTGCAGATGATCGTGGATAACGATGCTATTGCTAGGCAAGATCGAGTTCCCGTGTGTCAAGACACCGGTTCTGTGTGGGTCTATCTTGAACTTGGTGAGCAAGAAAAGCTTCCGGCTAATATTTTTAGCTTGGTTGATGCTGCTGTTGCTAATGCCTTTGAACAATCAAAGTTGCGAAAGAGCATCCTTGCTGATGCACTTGTTGAGCGAGTCAACACCCAAACCAATACGCCGGCCTTTAAGGAAATTGCCTTTAAGCCTGGCAGGGGTGCCAAGCTACATGTGATGCTTAAGGGTGGAGGCTCTGATAATGCTTCGCGAGTGGTGATGCTTGCTCCAGGTGCTGGTCTTGAAGGAATTACCCAGCAGCTGATTTCTTGTGTCGTCGAGAAGGCTTCGTCTGCTTGCCCGCCCTTGGTAATTGGCCTGGGTGTTGGAGCTACTTTTGATAAGGTTGCGGCTTTGGCCAAAAAGGCTTTACTTAGGCCAATAGGACAGCCCAATGCCGACGAAAGGGTTGCCGAGATAGAAGCCAAGCTCCTAGATGCAGTTAATGCCACGGGAATAGGACCTGCTGGTCTTGGTGGAAATACCACGGCTGTTGGCCTATCAATAGAAACCGCGCCATGCCACATTGCTGCACTTCCGCTTGCTATCAACATGGGTTGCTGTGCTATGCGCTCAGCTAGTGCTGTATTGGAGGCGGAGTAGATGCAA
>CAZOMM010000004.1:0-5839 GCA_964581165.1 uncultured Coriobacteriaceae bacterium | reverse complement strand
AAGCTTTGGCTTCCAGCTAAAGATCCGCAGCTTTTGCGCTCGCTTAGAGTGGGGCAAGAAGTGCTGATAAGTGGCGATATTTACACAATGCGAGATGCCGGACACCAGCGAACCCTAGAGTATTTGCAGCAGCACGGAGAGCTTCCCTTTGGTCTTAAGGGCCAGACTCTTTTTTATGCAGGCCCCACTCCTTCTGCTGCAGGACGTCCCCTAGGCTCAGTTGGGCCAACCACAGCTTCTAGGATGGATTTTGCAACTCCTGCGCTTTTTGCTGCAGGTATTGTGGCCAGTATAGGAAAGGGCAAGAGAGCCAAGGCAATTAGTGAAGTTTGTGCAAAGTATGGCTGCGTGCACTTTACTACTGTAGGTGGTGTAGCAGCCCTGCTTGCTACTCATGTACTTTCTGCTGAACCTGTAGCCTGGGAAGATCTTGGAACAGAAGCTCTTGTGAGGCTACATGTTAAAGATTTCCCAGCCTTTGTTGGCATAGACTCCACTGGTCTAGACATATTTGACACTGGTCAAGACATATTTGATGGAGTGTCATCTATATGAGTTATATGAGTGCTCGCATGCCATTCATAAGCTTTGAAGGTGGGGAGGGTTGTGGCAAATCTACTCAGGTAGAGATGCTGGCAAAACGCATTGAGGCCATGGGATTGCAGCTTTGCTTAATAAGAGAACCTGGATCTACTGCAATTGGCGAGCGAATTCGTTCGATTTTGCTGGATCCTGCTAGTTGTGGCATGGATGCGACTTGTGAGCTTTTGCTCTATGAGGCTGCTCGTGCTCAAATGGTTGAGGAGCTTTTGCGTCCGGCCCTAGATGCTGGCAAGGTTGTTATCTGCGATAGATACAGCGACTCCACTATGGCTTATCAGGGTTTTGCGAGAGGTTTGGGAAAAGAGGCGGTTCTTAGTGTCGATGCGCTGGCTACACGTGGTCTTGTTCCAGATAGGACTATTTTGTTACAAAGACCAACTCAACAAGCATTAAGCAGTGCTCGCACCAAGGGTGCAGATCGTCTCGAGAATGAATCTCAGGAATTTCACGACAAAGTCTACGAAGCATTTGAGCAGATAGCTGCTGATGAGCCTCAAAGAATTAGGAAAGTTGAGGTAAGTGGGGATATTGAGCAAACTGCTGCATTGATTTGGGCCGAACTCGAGGATCTCTTTGAAGGTCTAGATGAAGGATTGAATAAATGAGTGCAGCTAAGCAGGCAGAAAAGTCCCCATTTTCAGAGATACTTGGACAATCTCAGGTCACCAGATTTTTGGAGCAGGCTGCAGCAGAAAACAGACTTTCTCATGCCTATCTTTTTTGTGGGCCAGTAGGTTCTGGTAAAACCGAAGCTGCACTTGCACTTGCTCTAGCTTTACTCTGCCCCTCAAAAGGATGCGGTAACTGTGATACCTGCAGAAGGATTAGCAGGCGAACTCATCCCGATGTCCATTGGATTGAGCCAGATGGAGTTGGATCTTATCTGGTAGAGCAGATTCGCGAGATGATCGCCGACTGTTCGCTTTCTCCAATAAGGGCAAATCGCAAATTGTATGTAATAACTAGGGCCGACTTGCTTAAGGGCCAGTCTGCAAATGCCTTTTTAAAGACTCTAGAAGAACCCCCTGCAAGCTCTTCTTTTGTGTTGCTGGCAAGAAATCGCGAAGGGGTTTTGCCTACCTTGGTGTCTCGCTGCCAAAGCTTGGTTTTTAGGCATCTTCCCGACGAAGAAGCCATAGGGATAGTTAGGCGCCAGACCGGAGCCGATGCTCAAGAGGCCACAATAGCCCTTGCTGCATCGGGTGGATCTACCAAAAAAGCTTGTGAGTTTTTGGACTCCGACAGCAAGCGCAAGCTCAGGCTTAAGACAATCGATACTATCGAAAAGCTCGCCAATTCCGACTCTTTGGATGTGCTCGAGGCAGCCAAGGAACTTTCGTTGCTAGTACAGAACTTTCAAGACGAGATCAAGCGCAGTTTTAACGAGAGAAAAAGTGCTGGCGAGGATTTTATGTCTAAGGGGGCCTTGAATTATCTAGATAAGCAGATGGACAGAAAGATCAAAAGCAGCACTCGCGAAGGTGTAGAGTTGGTTTTGTCGGTTTTGGCTTCGTGGTTGCGAGACTGCTTGTTGGTGTCCACCGGCATGGGAGATCTCAAGGCAAACTCTGATTGCTATTACACTATTGACAAGACAGGTAGCGAGATACAGGCCGCTCAGGTGCTAGATGCAATGGAAGCACTTGATTGTGCGCGCAGTAGAATCTCGTCTAATGTGTCTCTTCAACTCGTCTTAGAGACGATGCTTTTTGATATCAGGGAGGTGCTTAATGCCAACCGTTATTTCGGTTAGGTTCAAGTTCAACCCTAAGACATATTGGTATAGCTTTCCGGATCCAGCACCAACTAAAGGTGATCGCGTACTGGTTTTGCGGGATGGGGGAATGATCTTTGGATGGGTTGATGGCGATCCATTCGAGCTTACAGAAGAGCAGAGTAAATTGCTCAAAGTCCCGCTTCAGTCGATTGTAAGGATTGCAGACGAAGAAGATTTGGCCAAGCTAGAGGAGCTTGATCAAAAGGGGATTGCTGCCAAGGAGGTCTTTAGGGAGCTCGCAGAAAAGTGCGGGCTGGACATAAAACCAATAGATGTGGAGTATTTGCTAGGCGTTGACAAGGCGATATTTCACTTTTCTTCTGAAGAGAGGGTAGATTTTAGGGAGCTTGTTCGAGAGTTGGCTTCTAGGCTGCATGTTCATGTTGACATGAAGCAAATTGGTGTTCGCGATGAGGCCAGAATGACAGGTGGCCTTGGCCACTGCGGTGGGATGCTTTGCTGCGCAAGGATGCGAGGCGCTTTTCAGCCAGTATCGATAAGGATGGCTAAAGAGCAAGATCTGCCGCTTAATCCCAGCAAGGTCTCTGGTGCTTGTGGCAGATTGATGTGCTGTTTGCGCTATGAGTTTGAGGCTTACAAAGACTTTAAATCTCGTGCTCCCAAAATAAATGCAAGTATTGAGACTCCTGCTGGTGAGGCTAAGGTTGTTGCCCTAGATACTCTTAGAGAAAAAGTCCAGCTTAAGATGGAGGAGTCGGGCGAGACCTTTTATGTTCCCTTGTGTGGAATGCTTTCGGGGTCCGATAACGAGCAGCAGTCGCGTCCAAGTAGGGTTAGTGACGAAGCTTTTGAATGTAATTGCCCTCAGTCGATGCTTCGAGAAAAGATCTTCGAAATTGCTGATGATGAGCTTATTGAGGAAGAAAGCCCGACTACTCCAAGTAGACGCAGACGCAAGCGTGGCAGTAAAAAGAATGGCGAAGAAAAGGCTAATCAGGCGCGCAGGCAGCCAAATTGGGATGCAGATTCAGAGTCGTTAGCCACAATGCATGTATCGACAGTAGTTGGATCGGCTTTTGTAAAGGCTTACAAAGACAAGATTGGTGTGGACGACGAAGAAGTCCAATCTTCTCGGACACGTAGGCATCGAAACAAAAAGCGCAAAGGCAATCACAAAACCGTTGAGCCTCAAGATCAAAAATCTGCTCAACTTAAGAGTTCACAAGATCCGTCTGCAGAAGTATCAAAGCAGGATCGTCAAGGTGATTTGGCTAAGAAAGAGCGTCAATCTAAGCCTGTGAGCCGCAGTTCGCAGAATTCGGCTCGCGGGCGTAGTCCACAGGCTTCGAGCCACGGATCACGAGATTCTCAGCGCAAGCAAAGACAGCGGCCCGGTCAAAAATCGTCCAATATTCAAAATCCGCAGGACAGGGTCTCTAATCCTAGAAGTTCTAGGCAATCACAGCAGCCCGATGCCAGCCGCAGATCGTCTGGATCTGGACAAAGGCGCAGAAAGTCCTCTTCGCAAAGCTCACAAGGCTCACAAAGCCCGCAGCACCTACAAAACTCGCAGGCTTTGCAGGGCGATGCTGCAAATAACTCACAGACACGTCGCTCACATGAGGCAGAGCAGTCAAGAGAACGAGCAAAAGGAGACTCTAGGCAAAAACGTAGACCTAGAAGAGTTTCTGGCGGTCAACGTAGAAATTCTAAATCGGGATCTGACGCTTCTTCATCACGTTCACAAAATCACGGATCAGACAAGGAGAATGCTTAGGGGTGCTTGCTCGGGAATAGTCGCTTGGAGATAGTTGAAGAGACTTGATCCTAAAGTAGCCGGGCAGCTGGACAGCCGGAAAGGTCAAACAATGAAGGAATCCGAAGCTCTACTGACAGATCTTTATGAGCTTACGATGGCCGAGGGCTATTGGAAAAAAGGTCTGCGTAATGTACAGGCTTGCTTTTACATGCATTTTAGAGAAAACCCTTTTGAAGGGGGCTATGCAATAGCCTGTGGTATGGATCATCTTGCGGCGATAATCGATGGTTTTGTGTTCGAGGAGGACGACATTGATTATCTTGCTTCAATTGCTGCTTCGGATGGATCTCCTCTTTTTGATCGGGAATTTCTTGACTATTTAAGGGGCTATAGGCTTTCTGTTGATATTGATGCCCCACTAGAGGGCACGGTGGTGTTTCCCTATGAGCCTATTGTTAGGGTTACAGGCCCGCTTATCGATTGTCAGCTGATAGAGCCAATGATTCTTAACTCCGTTAACTTTGAGACCCTGGTGGCCACCAAGGCTGCTAGGGTTTGTGATTCTACAAAGGGCGAGGTTGCGGAGTTTGGTCTCAGACGAGCCCAGGGTCCAGACGGTGCCCTGCATGCTTCTCGTGCGGCTTATATAGGGGGTTGCTGTTCTACCTCCAATGTGCTTGCCGGAAAGATCTTTGGTATCCCTGTTTCTGGCACACATGCGCATTCTTGGGTGCAAAGCTTTGACTGCGAGCTTGATGCATTTAGGGCTTTTACAGAGGCGATGCCTAAAAACTCCATCTTATTGGTGGACACCTACGACGTTGTTGAGGGTGTTCGCAATGCTATTCGGGCAGCAAAGGAGATGGAGGAGCGGGGCGAAAAACTAATTGGCATTAGGATTGATTCTGGCGATCTTGCTTGGGGTTCACGCACGGCTAGGCGCATGCTCGACGAGGCCGGGCTTGATTATGTGCGCATCATTGCCACCAACGATCTTGACGAGTTTTTAATTGACTCACTCGAAGATCAGGGTGCCTGTATCGATTCTTGGGGAGTTGGAACCAAGCTTGCAGTGGCTTACGATCAGCCAGCTTTAGGCGGGGTTTACAAACTTTCGGCCCTAAAGCGAGATCCCGATGGATCGTGGGAACCCAAAATTAAGCTCTCCGCACAGATATCCAAACGCACTTTACCAGGGCTTTTAGATGTGCTGCGTTTTAAAGATAGTGCAGGGATGTATCGAGGCGACATGATCTACGACCTCGAAAAGGGTATAAGTTCTGCTATCGCTGTTGATCCTTTTGATCCTATTAGGGTTAAAGACATGCATATGTTTGAGTCGTTTGAGATTCTTAAGCCTTTGGTAAGAGATGGTAAGTCGGTAATAAGTCGTGTCGATTGTGCCGAAGCTAGACAGCGTACTCGCAAAGAATTGGATAGCTTAGACCCGTCGTTTAGAAGGTTTTTGAATCCAGCCCAATATATGGTTGGTCTTGACAGCACTCTTAATAAAACGCGTTCAGAACTGATAGAAGAATGTAAGCCTTGCAATTAGAATTCGTTTAGATGTATTGGGCTTTGTCTGGGCGCGCTAGGATCCGTCTAGGTATGCTGGGATCTGGCAGGGTATGCCGGGGTTCGTTTAGGCTGTTGGGTCGAAGTGTTGGCTTGACTGTTGGATCGAATGTCAGGCCAATATGTTGGGTCGATATACTGGTCGAAATATTGGGTCGAATGTT
>CAZOMM010000003.1:31681-44005 GCA_964581165.1 uncultured Coriobacteriaceae bacterium | reverse complement strand
TAAAAAAGTGTAGGTTTTAACACCCAAAGATTCCGCCCATTTTGCTGGCTTGTGCGCCCCTTTAGGAGGCGCATCCTGTCTTCTAGTGCGTTTTACATGACCTGCTGACTTGTGTACCCCCATTTAGGGGGCGTGCCTTTTTTGAAGATGCCCCACACACTTAAGAGCTGTGTCCTCTTATCTTACCCTCGCCTTGTCCTCGCGCATCCACTTATCAAAAGTTGAGACCGACACATCCAAAAGCTGTGCCGCCTGCAATCTGGTGATGGATCCGTCAAGGTAGTTTTGCTTTGTGTTTTTGTATGCCCTAGGCTTCTTTTTGCGAGGCCGTCCAAAGCGCACGCCGCGAGCTTTTGCAGCATCTATTCCCTCGCGCTGTCGCTGGCGGATGTTCTCACGCTCCACCTGCGCTACGTACGACAGCAGCTGAAGTGTAATGTCGGAAATTAGCGCACCCGTCACGCCCGGCACGCCACCTTGGTCTTTGCGCGTGTCGAGCAGCGGCATATCTAGTACCACCACATCGATTTGCCTTACCTTTGTGATCGCGCGCCACTGCTCGATAATCTCCTCGTAGTTGCGGCCGAGGCGATCGATGCTCTTTACCACCAACACATCGCCCATTCGCAGCACCTCGGTAAGACGCATCCATTCGGGGCGTTCGAAGTTATGCCCGCTTGCCTTATCGACAAAGATGTTGTCGGCTTTAATGCCAAATGCAGCTAGAGCCTCAAGTTGGCGAGCCAAGTTCTGGTCGCGTGAGCTAACACGAGCATAGCCATAAGTTATAGGATGCGCTTTATCCAACATAAAATCCTCCTTTATCGCAGGCTGTCTTTGATGTTTGACCTGTGTGGCACTCGTATATGCTGTCCGATGCGGTATTTGCACGTGCAGATCTCTGTGATACTCGTGCGCGCGGGCAGTGTGACGCTCGTATGCGCAGACCAGTGTGGTGCTCATGCGCGCGGGCCTGCACAAGGCTTCTGCAAGGTGGCACACATGCGTCCTAGCTGATGTGTTGCTTGCACGCGCAGACTATACTTAGGCGGAGGATTAAAATGTGTGCGGATGCTTAGCACTATGCGGATGTTTAGCACTATGCGGATGCTTAGTACTATGCGGATACTCAATTGATAATTAAATGCTCTTGTTACCAAGGTCTCGCAATAAAAAGAAAGGCAAATATCGATGGTTTCTCGAATTTATGTTGAGAAAAAGTCAGGTTTTGATGTTGAAGCAGCACAGCTTAGCCAAGAGCTTCGCAGCCTTCTCGGAATTGAAAGCTTAAAGAGCCTGAGAATTTTGAATCGCTACGATGTTGAGGGTATTACAGACGAACTCTTTGAAAGATGCATACCCACGGTTTTTAGCGAGCCTCAATCTGACACTGCCTATCGAGAGCTTCCAGAGATACAAAACGAGGCCCAAAGCAGCGAGCAAGACGGCCCACGCCAAGACAGCCCCTACCAAGACAGCCCGCAGCAAGGCACCCCGCAGAGCTCCACACACAATAGCCCACACCAAAACTCCACACCCCAAAACAACACCATCTTTGCAGTCGAATACCTCCCCGGGCAGTTCGATCAAAGAGCCGACTCAGCCAGCGAATGCATCCAATTAATCAGCCAAGGAGAACGTCCCGAAGTTCGAAGCGCCAAGGTCTACATTCTCACAGGCGAGCTATCTGCAACAGACATCGAAGCTATCAAGCACTATGTGATCAATCCAGTCGAAGCCCGCGAGGCCTCGCTAGATCCAGTTGATACGCTTGAGCTAGAGCAGCCAGATCCTCAAGCAGTCGAAATACTCGATGGCTTTACTAATATGAATGAGGCTGCCCTTGCAGATTTTATAAACGAACGTGGCCTAGCAATGGATTTGGCGGATGCAATTTTTTGCAGGGACTACTTTGCCAAAGAAGGTCGCCATCCTACCATCACCGAGATCAAAATGATCGATACATACTGGTCGGACCACTGCCGCCACACCACATTTTCTACCGAGCTAGACGAAATCAAAATTGATGACTCAGTGGTGCAAATGGCATTTAATCGTTATCTACAAATACGAGAAGAACTTGGCCGCCAAAATCGTCCCATCTGTCTTATGGATATGGGGACGATCGGTGCAAAATACCTAGCTCACACAGGTCAGCTGCAGGGATTGGATGAGTCTGAAGAAGTAAACGCTTGCACAGTCAAAATCACATGCGATGTAAATGGGGAAGATCAAGACTGGCTGTTCCTCTTTAAAAACGAGACTCACAATCATCCAACCGAGATAGAACCCTTTGGAGGAGCCGCAACCTGCGTGGGAGGCGCAATCCGTGATCCTCTTTCTGGACGCAGCTATGTTTATCAGGCAATGCGAGTAACAGGGGCGGGAGATCCCCTAGTTCCGGTTTCTGAAACCCTAGAAGGCAAGCTCCCTCAGCGTAAATTGGTTACTACAGCAGCTGCAGGATACTCCTCGTATGGCAACCAAATAGGCCTTGCCACAGGACAGGTTAGCGAGATTTATCACCCGGGATACATAGCCAAGCGAATGGAGATTGGAGCAGTACTTGGCGCAACGCCAGCCGATCATGTGCGTCGCGAAAAACCACAAGATGGTGATGTTGTTGTTTTACTTGGCGGGCGCACCGGACGCGATGGAATAGGCGGAGCCACCGGTTCTTCTAAGGCGCATAGTCAAAGCAGTATCGAAAGCTGCGGTGCCGAGGTGCAAAAAGGAAACGCCCCAGTAGAGCGCAAGATTCAAAGACTATTTAGGCGCAAAGAAGCCTGCCGCTTGATCAAACGATGCAACGACTTTGGAGCAGGTGGAGTCTCGGTTGCAATTGGCGAGCTTGCAGATGGCCTTTTGATTGATCTTGATAAGGTTCCGCGAAAATACGATGGCTTAGATGGCACAGAGCTAGCAATTTCTGAAAGTCAGGAACGCATGGCAGTGGCTCTTGCTGCCGATGATGTTGATGAGTTCATTAGATATGCCCACGAAGAAAACTTGGAGGCAAATCCTGTTGCCAAAGTAACTGGCGATGAGCGTGTTCGCATGACATGGCGAGGCGACACAATAGTAGATGTGAGCAGGGATTTCCTGGCATCAAATGGTGCTCCCAAGCATATGAATGCGCATATCCAAAAGGGAAGTTCTTACTCCTCTAGGTACGAGGGCACAAAAGGCACAAATCTTAAAGAGCGACTTGAGTCTGTGCTTACAGACCTCAACTGCTGCTCTTCTAAGGGTCTTGGAGAGCGCTTTGACTCCACAATTGGTGCCGCAAGCGTGCTTATGCCCTTTGGAGGCAAATACCAACTAACTCCGCCATGCGCGATGGTGGCAAAGCTGCCTGTTGAGGGTCAAACCACCACAACTAGCGGTCTGGCCTGGGGTTTTAACCCGTACATTATGGAGTGCGATCAATATCGCGGAGCATACCTATCTGTTGTAGAAAGCGTTTCTAAGATGATTGCAGCAGGTTTTGAGCGCTCCAAGATGTATCTCAGCTTTCAGGAATACTTTGAAAAGCTCCGTGACGAAGCTACACGTTGGGGAAAACCCGCTGGAGCTTTACTCGGAGCTCTTATGGCTCAAATAGATTTGGGTATTGGAGCTGTCGGCGGCAAAGATTCAATGAGTGGAAGCTTTGAGGATCTTGATGTTCCACCAACGTTGGTGAGTTTTGCCGCAGGAACCGGCACTATATCTAGGGCCACCTCGCCGGAGTTTAAGGGTGCCGATCATAAACTTTTGTGCATCCATCCCTACTACGAGCCTGATGGACTTTTGCCAGAAGTTAATGGACTAAACCAGGTTTTTGCCTACATTGAGGATCTGATCGAGCAAGGAATTGCACTGTCTGTCTCCACACCAGGGCGTGGCTATGCGGCACTGGCTCTGTTTGAGATGTGTGTTGGAAACAGAATAGGTATAAAGCTTGCTCCTGGTTTTGATGATTCTGTTCTCTTTATTCCTGCATATGGAACATTTTTAGTAGAGGCAGCAGACGATGTCAAATTGCCAGCACCTAGCAGTGATGTGACTGTTGAGGAGATCGGAATCACAATAGCTGATTACGCGATTATTAGCTCTAGTACTGAGGGTATTGGCAGTGCTCCGGATAGCGACAGTGCTGGCAGTACTGCGGATACTACCAACGCTGGCAGTGCTGAAGCCTCCAGCGTTACCGAAAAAACCAGCACAAGAATCGATCTGGCTAAGCTGCAAGAAGCTTGGGAGTCTGTCTTAGAGCCGGTATTTCCCTACAGGAGCAAAGAAGATCCCAAAGATCTAGAGGTAGAAACAATATCTAGCACGCAGCACATCCCTCTTACATACCACGGCCATATAGCACGCCCCAGAGTTGTTATTCCGGTCTTTCCTGGAACAAACTGCGAATATGACACAGCGGCTGCCTTTGAAAGGGCAGGAGCTGTGGCTAGCACCTATGTGATTAACAATCTAAGCCCAGACAAGATCTCTCAAAGTGTGCATGAGGTAGCCCAACTCATTAAAACTAGCCAAATACTTATGATTCCGGGAGGCTTCTCAGGCGGAGACGAACCCGATGGTTCTGCCAAGCTAATCACGGCATTCTTTAGGGCACCAGAAATTACCGAGGCCGTCCGCGAACTCCTGCAAGACAGAGATGGTCTTATGCTTGGCATCTGCAATGGCTTTCAGGCTCTTATTAAATTGGGACTTGTTCCCTATGGCGACATTGTTGAAATGAATGATGAATGCCCAACTCTTAGCTTTAACACGATAGGTCGTCATCAAAGTTGCATTGTGAGAACAAGGGTGGCAAGCAATCTTTCTCCTTGGCTGTCTAGATCTAAGGTTGGCGATATCCATACGATGCCCATCAGTCATGGCGAGGGGAGATTCGTTGCGCCTAAGGCATTGCTAGATGAGCTAGTTTCAAAAGGACAGGTTGCTACTCAGTATGTTGATATAAACGGCAAAGCCTCGATGGATCTGGCTGCCAATCCCAATGGATCGATGCTAGCAATAGAGGGCATCACCAGCCCAGATGGTCGTGTCTTTGGGAAGATGGGTCATACCGAGCGCTCTGGGGATGGGCTGTACCTCAACATCCCCGAGATCTCATATCAGCCCATATTCGAAAGCGGAGTAGATTACTTTTGTTAGCTAAGACAGATCTCACAACGGTAGACCTTCACCAAAGGGTGCGCAGAATGCCGATGCTGGCGAGTTCCGCAGCGAGCGAAAACAGTCTGGGTTCAGCTTAGGTCGATCCAATGAATACGACTATCCCTGCCAAACCAGGTGCTCTGCCTTTTGGCATAGCGCCTGGTGGCTCGTTTAATATCCTCAACTGCCGTCTCAAGACTGCACTGTCCATTAAGATAGGCCAGCATCTCTTTATACCCAATAGCCTGAGAAGACGTGAGAGCTTCTGCAAAACCTGCATCTGTCAAAGCCCTTACCTCGTCTTCTAAACCGGCATCAATCATAAAATCGACCCTTTGATTAATTCGTTCGTATAAAAGCGAACGTTCAAGCCTAAGTCCAAAATAAATAGCGGAAATATGAGCTTGAGTCTTTCTAAAGCCCGAGGCCTGCTCGGCATAAGTTTTGCCCTCTTCAAGCATCTCTAAGGCACGCACCACTCGCCTAACATTATTTGGGTGAATCAACTTTGCGCTCTCAGGATCTCGCTCCTCTAAAATCCGATGCAATACCTCGGCACCCTCACCGTTAGCTATGGCCTCATAATGTTCGCGCAGCGGATTGCCGCTCTGCTCACCAGCTGGAAAGTGCATCTCGTCAAGCGCTGCCATCACATATAAACCTGTACCCCCACAAACAATGGGGATATTCCCCCTAGCAAAAATCTCGGAGATCGCCCGGCGAGCATCGCGCTGGAATAAGGCTGCAGAATAGCTCTCCCCCGGACCAACAAGATCTATACAGTGATATGGAACACTTCGCTGATCAACAGGAAGCTTGGCCGTGCCTATGTCCATGCCCTTGTAGATTTGCATGGAGTCGGCAGAGACTATTTCTCCTCCAATTTGTTGAGCTACGATCTCGGCCACCTCTGATTTGCCAGTACCCGTGGCACCAACTATGGCCACAGCAAAGCCCGAGCTGGCATCTGAGGCAGAGCCCGAGTCACAAGCCAAACCAGACCCCAAGCCGACACCCGAGCTGGCACCTAGGGAGAAGCCTGAGTCAAAACCACCACCAAGAACACTCAGCTCATCAACTATTAGATTTGCAGCAGCAAGGCGATCCACTTTTATGCCACGCTTCCAGTCTCCAGTCTGCAGCCTCAAACACTAAACAGCCTGACCAGACAGATACCAGGTTCGAGCAAGATCGACCTTAACATCAATCATCTGCCCAACAAGCGATGCCGCATCTACACCTTTGTCCAAGGGAAAGTGCACTGTTTGATTTTTGGGGCTTCTACCAGACATCATCGAGGGATCTCTCTTAGAAGGACCTTCCACCAAAACTTGAACCACCTGCCCAAGTTCAGCCTGATTAGCCTTATAAGCCCCGTCTTGAACGATCTTTACCAAGAAGTCAAACCTCTGCTGAATCACCTCGCGAGGTGTATCGTCTGGCATCGTAGCTGCAGGAGTTCCCTGGCGCTTGGAATATATAAATGTAAAAGCTTGGGAGTAGCCGACCTTCTCAACCAAGTCGCAAGTTTGATCAAAATCTTTCTGAGTCTCACCAGGAAAGCCCACTATTACGTCGGTCGAAAGGGCAATCCCATCCACTGCCGAGCGCAGGGCCTCAACACGCTCAAGATAAGACTCTCGCGTATAACGCCTATTCATTGCCTTCAAAATGCTATTCGAACCAGATTGAACAGGCAGATGCAGCTGCGGCATAACGCAATCAAGCTCAGCCATTGCCTCTATGGTTGCATCGCTTAAATCCTTGGGGTGGCTAGTTACAAATCTAAGACGATCTATGCCAGTATCAGCAACTGCCCTGAGTACCTCAGCAAATCGAGGCTTGCCATACAGATCTCGCCCATAAGAGTTAACGTTTTGTCCTAAAAGTGTGATCTCTCGCACTCCATCGGCAACTAAAAACTGTGCCTCTTTAACTACATCCTCTAAGGGCCTGCTCATCTCGCGCCCTCTAACATAGGGAACTACGCAGTACGTGCAGTAGTTGTTGCAGCCCTTCATAATGGGGAGCCAAGCCTGAAATGAATTTTCCCTGCGTCTAGGAGCCATAGCATCGGCCGGAGGGGCATCCTCTTGTAGCTTAGCAATGCGCTCGCCATCATAAATTGCAGACGCGAGCATCTGCGGTAGCTCAGAAATATTGTGAGTACCAAACACCACATCAACATTTGGGAGTTTGTCTAAGAGTGATTCGCCATCGCGCTGAGCCATGCATCCACCCACAGCAACAATGCGCCTGCCTATGGCAGAGCCAGCAGCTACAGGATCGTTGCACATAGAGGCAATCTGACCATAGACCCTAGAGTCGGCATGCTCACGTACACAGCAGGTCACAAAAATCGTGATATCAGCATCGGCCGAATCATCAACCTGGCGAGCTCCGCACTCACAAAGCAAACCGGCCATGTTCTCAGCATCGCTGCGATTCATCTGGCAACCAAAAACTTTGAGAGCAAATCTTGCATTGGAGAGATCGGGTAGGCTATCGCTAATAAGTTTTTGAGCCACCTCGGGCACCTCCGCCTCGGGTACCTCTATCTCGGGTGAACTCTCAACCCCCACTACCTCGGAGCTCACCATCGAAGGCTCCACTTTCTCAGCCTCCACCATCTTGGACTCCGCATTCTCAGGCTCCAATATCTCAGCCTCCATATGCCCCTTAGACATCAAAACCCCTCTCGCGTCCAAGTTCCAAAAATGCCTCAACATCCTCTAATGATGGAGAGCATAAAGACAAAGAACCCGGATGCACATCATCACCGTGATAATCGGAACCGCCAGTTATCAATAGGCCCAAGTCTTTAGCAGTAGCCATAAGCCTCATCGCATCGTCTTGGCTTTGCTCGCTATGAAAGCACTCCACTCCATCTAGACCATAGGACTTTACTAGAGGCTCTATTGCATCTTCGACATTGTAATGAGCAGGATGAGCTATAACAGCAATGCCACCCGCAGCATGAATTGCCTCAACAGCCTCATGAGATGGCATGTCCGTTTTTTCAACATAAAAGGGACGGCCGCGATCTAGATATTCATCAAACGCATCGCCAAAGCTAGACACAGCACCAATTTCTACAAGTCTACGAGCAATATTCGATCTATTGAGCACGGTGCCTGTTTGCTCAAACCACTCCACCGATATGTCAAAGCCTGCTTTTTGGAGCAGACCAACCATTTTTTGAGTTCTACGAGATCTGCCCTCAAGAGCTTTGTTGAGTTTGTCTAGCAAGTTCCGATTAAGCGGGTCAATAAAATACCCAAGCATGTGGAGGTCTCGGCCAAAATACCTGCTTGAAATCTCAACGCCAGGGATTAAGCGTATGCCCCTAGGCATAATTGTGGCTGCCTCCAAGCAGCCACTGGTTGTGTCGTGATCGGTAATCGCGATATGTGTAAGATTTGCCGCAGAAGCGCGATCGAGTAACTCAGATACGCTTATGACACCGTCGGAGTGAACGGTGTGGCAATGCATCTCGATAATGGGAGATCCCATAGTGTAGGCCTATTGCGCTTACTGGGAAGGATTAGGGATTGTTGTTCCCCTCATGATGTTCCCCTCATATATCTAGGCTCCACAGCAATGCGAATGGCCGTTCTATATTCTCCGCTGATCTCGATATCAGCAAAAGAGGGGACACAAATAATCTCTATGCCAATGGGAGCTAAAAAGCCCCTTGAAATGGCTATGGCTTTGATAGCCTGATTAACTGCGCCTGCTCCAACGCACTGAATCTCCACCGGAACCCCATCTTTGATCATTCCAGCGATTGCACCTGCAACAGAGGATGGAGAGGACTTGGATGAAACTTTCAAAAACTCCATGTTGATGCTTTCAATATCGTATTTATCCTACAAATTACCTGCAAATCAACTACTTCGACTAGACTTCACTTGTGCAATGTTACCTTTGATTAAACCTTCCATGCTTAAAAAGCTAGAAGATGGTACCAGATAATAACTGCGGGCGGTGCGGGCAGTAGTATTTTTAGTCCTATCGCTCACCTATCACCCACCTATCAGCCATAAATAATCTCCATGTTAAAGAAGAATTGGCACCATCATTGGATGGATAGTACAGAAGCCACGCTGCACTTGGGCAGCCCTCGTTAAGGATGCTTTAACCCAGCAAAAACAATCATTCCTTTTCTATAGGAAAGGTTACTTTTATTGAATCTCGTCCAACTTTGATTCTTGGCTCATCGCTTAAAGAAATGAAGTACTGCGAAGCAATCATTTCAAAGGCATCTTCAAGCTTGCGAGAAAACGATGAGATGTCCTCCTTAGAGATCTTGAGTACTCGATTATCTCTGAAGATGTCTGGCTTGGATTTGTCCGCCGTCTTTTTAGCAGTAACCAAAAGATAACAAGGTCGCACAGGCAAAATCTGGCCATGCAAAATCCTGTAGGCAGTTCTCTCAGAAATCGACAATCCCAGATCAGTGCAGCGCTCCATCAAATCAGCTGCAGAACCGCAGGCAGCTAGCCTATGGCAAATTGGAAGCTCAGAGGGAGAATCGTTGAAAAGAATGTCCGAAGCACTAGTGACATTGTCTCCAAAGTCCACCAAGGTTGCTGCAATCTCTGCTGGAGAACCCAAATAAACATCGATGTTATGCCTATTGTCTATGGCAAACTCGATAACACTGCGATTGATGTTGTGCGGGCCTCTAGCCACAAAAGGCGTACCCTCATCGTCGCGCTCGACCTCAGGCAAGCTTGATTGATCTGTAATCTCGGGTAAAAGCTCTGTGTCTACAGAAATACTGATGTCGGTTCCCATGCCCTCGGCGGAGTCTAAAACCTTGGCTGTACTCACGTTTTGACGAATCGAAAACAGGGCCATTCCCCTACCGTGAACTCCCCATCTATCGCTAAGCATTGTGTCGAGCTTAGACGTAACCCTAGGCTCAAAAACCAGTTCGTGCATATGGGCGGGGATACCTGAGCCATCATCGATGATGGTGATTGTTCGCATCGTGGAGTCTTTGGTGGTGGCCAAAAAGATGTTAGAAGCACCGGCATCACGAGAGTTTCTAAGAAGCTCTATGACGATGTCTTCAACCGAACGAATATCGTGCTTGGCCTGCCTGCGCTCGGCCTCAGAAATGCGAAGACGCACATATCCATCGCCGAGGTTTTCCTCAACGCGAACATGTGAGTCTCCTGCAACAGATTCTATAAAGCCCAAAAGTTTGGAATCAGATTCTGACACCTAAATCACCCAAGCCGATCAAAAGGCCGTTAATTTAGCTATTTAGCATTAGCCATTTACCATTGGCAACTTAACTACTTGCTGCTTAGCGTCAGCTTTTGCCATTAGCTATTTAGCAATCTCTTGAGCACGACTCTCTCTAATAACAACAACCTTTATCTGGCCTGGATATTGCATCTCTTCTTCTATTTGCTTGGCAATTTCGTGAGCCATGACTACCTGCTGAGAATCGTTAATCTTATCTGGCTCAACCATGACTCTTATCTCACGGCCAGCTTGCATAACGTAGGTGTGATCAACACCCTCGTGAGTATTGGCAATCTCCTCAAGTTTCTCAAGACGCTTAACGTAGTTTTCCATCGACTCGCTACGAGCACCAGGACGTGCAGCAGAGATTGCATCGGCCGCCTGAACCAGCACAGCTACTACCGACTGAGGCTCTACATCGTTGTGGTGAGCCTCAACGGCATGCACTACCGAAGTTTCCTCACCAAAACGCCTAATCAAATCGGCACCGATAACTGCATGAGATCCCTCGATCTCGTGGTCTAGGGCCTTTCCTATATCGTGGAGAAGACCTGCCCTCTTGGCATAAGCTGGATCTAAGCCAAGCTCCGAGGCCATCATCGAGCTTAGATGGGCCACCTCAACAGAGTGCTGCAAAACATTTTGACCATAAGAAGTTCTAAACTTTAGACGACCTAAGGTCTTAATGATCTCGGGATCAAAGTCGTGAATTCCAATCTCAAAGGCAGCCTTTTCGCCAGCCTCTTGAATCTGCCTGCCAACAAGCTTTGTGGCCTTGTTAAACATTTCTTCGATCCTTGCAGGATGAATGCGGCCATCGGCAATCAGATTTTCTATAGTGATGCGGCCGATCTCGCGTCTAACAGGATCAAAGCACGAGATCACAACAAGCTCTGGAGTATCGTCGATGATTAGATTAACTCCTGTGATCTGCTCAAATGTCCTGATATTGCGGCCCTCGCGACCAATAATACGACCCTTGAGATCATCGGATGGAATGGGAATAGAAGAAATTGTCTGCTCAGAAGTTTGCTCATCGGCCATGCGCTGAATAGCCAAACTGAGAATGTTTCGAGCCTTTCTGTCGGCCTCTAGATTAGCCTGAGCCTCTGCCTGACGAATAATCGAGGCGGCCTTTTTGGTGCACTCGCCTTTAACTCTTTCTATTAGGACTTCCTTGGCCTGCTCAGGCGTTAAAGATGCAATCTGTTCGAGCTTCTCGTTGGCTTGAACCAAGGCATCATCGAGTTCCTTGTTTTTCTTTTCGATCTGTCCCTGCAAAGATGAGAGCTGATACTCGCGCTTATCAAGATTATTTGAGCGCTTATCAAGAGAGTCCTCTCGCTGCATTAGTCTATTTTCTTGCTGGGAAATCTCGCGTTTACGCTCTGCGATTTCGCGATCAGCCTCGTTTTGCACTTTGATTTTATTTTCTTTAGCCTCTATCTCAGCATCTCGTTTAATAGAGTCAGCCTCAGACTTGGCCTTTCTGAGAATATCTGCGGCTGTAGTTTCGGATTTATTTTGCTTAGATCTAACAACAAAATGTGAGACAGCATATCCAATTACAAGCCCCACAATTACAAAAACCACACAAAGGACTATTTCCATTTGTTTGACACCCCTGTCAGTTAAGGCGCAGGCAAAGCCACACCGGTTTTAATTCAACAATCATGCAAAAACTGCACAAAAAATCGTGCCACGAGCATGACTAGACCGCATCATGGCACGACCATCGAAGGAAGCTGAAAGTTGTTTATTCTATTCCAAGATCATATAAAAGCACGCTTTTGCGTGTATAAACCAGATGCAATTCACCCAATTCTAAAAATGTGCCTAGCAAAGGTCAACGCGGCTTTAACGTTATCGCGCTAAACGTTACCTTGCCTTAGATGAATGCGCCCC
>CAZOMM010000003.1:21038-31581 GCA_964581165.1 uncultured Coriobacteriaceae bacterium | reverse complement strand
CTGGGATTAGAGTCCGACTGCGAATAATCGTAGCTAAAAGTTATCTCCCACTTAGTTGGAGCAGACTCACCATCAATGGATCCCGTAAAGCTGGCAGACAGCATCTCGACAACTAGAAAAGTTGCATCCTCATCCTCATAGACGGTGTACTCCTCCTCGCTTGGAGCACTGTATGAGTCCGAATCGACAGTTTGAGAGATCCCGCAGCTTTCAAGCACCGAATTGAGCGTATCGGGGGTTGATATAAGCGACTCAAAACTCGTTGGGTCAATGCCAATCATTGGCAAAGAAGAACTCATTTTTACTTGTATAACAGCCCCTTCTTCATTCATTCCTAGCTGAAGTTCGGGGCCGGTTTGAACTTCAAGCTCGGCATCTTGTGGGGAGTACTTAAAAGTTACAAAAGATTTAATGTCTGAGTCTTCTGAGTCGTTATTAGAAGTTCCTTCATTGGAATAGTCGGAGCCAAGCCTATTTGCAGCATCGTTGGAATTAAGACCAAAAAGGGAACTTAGATTTGGAACTGTGGTTGCATAATCTTCGTCGGTTGAGGTGGATTCGTCTATGTCTCCACCGGTAATACCTGGATCGGTAACGATGGTGTCGGTGTTTCTCTCGTGCTGCCTATTAGAAAGCACGTAATAACCTGTAATAACAAGCGCCACAATAAGAACAATGATAACAACGATTGTTATTTTTAGCTTTCGCCGAGACTTCATAGCCTGCTCGGCCTGATCAAAGCCTCCAATGCTAAAAAATTCACCAGTAGCAGCCTGAAGCGACTCATGGTCTTCGTCATACCCAATGCCGTTATTCAGGCCCATTGAGTCTTCCTCTAAATAAACATTATCCCTAGGGAATACTTCGTTATATCTTTGCTCGGTTTTGCCATCATTTATATGCGAGTCCCTAGTATCAACACTAGGAATGTTAGGTATATCGGGACCTTCATCAAAATCTAGAGTTCTTCTTTTTTTCTTTGCCATATGTAAAAGACCTCCTTCAATTGTGCCGATCCTAACACAAAGCATAAAACCGCAGCACAAGAGCACTTATTTTAGTTTTCCGTACTTTTTACGCAGGTTTTCGCAGGCTTCCCGCCGGTTTTTCCCAGGTTTTCTGCACTATTTGTGCTTTTCCCGCAGGCTTTCTGCAGCTTTTACGCACTTATTTCCACACTATTTGTACTAGATCAAGCAAACCAGTACATGCAAATATAGATAGCTCCAATAACAAGAAGAGCTGCCGCAGCTACAAGCACTCCCTTATGCATAGCACTCATGCTATCAGCTGTATCTTCCTGGTCCGTACTGCGGCCATCATTGACAGCACGATCGCTAGCGTTTTGCTGCGACTTAAGCCGAAGCACGTCTGGGTCCAAGTTGCCTTCGTCGGACTCTTCAAAAATCTCGACATTCCCAATTTGGCAAGCCGAGGAATTTTTAGATCCTACTACGACAATGATGTCGTCCTCGTTCTTGCTCACTTCATTCTCGCGTTCAGCTCTCCTGCTAATTCAGCAAGAGAAATCTCGTGAAGCTCCATCAAAACCATCACGTGATAAATCAGATCGGCCATCTCGTATCTGAGATGCTCTTTACCACCTATTTTGGCAGCCAGAATTGTCTCAATAGCTTCCTCGCCTACTTTTTTTAAAAGCCCTTCTTGTGGCTGTGTCATAAGCTTTGCTGTATAACTTTCTTCCGGCGAGGCATCCCTTCTAGAGCGGATAGTTTCAGCAAGCTTAGCTAGGGTTTCTCCGATATCGCCGGCTTGGACATTCTCGGTAAGATAACCCATGGTCGTTCCTTTCAACTAACAAGTTTAAAAACCGAATTCTCTTTTAAGCAAGCAAATAATCGGATATGCCTTGGGCAATGCCTTGGGCCAAAAGCGCCTGATAATCCGGATCGATTAACTTTGCCTCTTCCTCGGCATTGGTCAGAAAACCCATTTCGCAAAGTATTGTTGGAACTTCACACCAGTTAAATCCCGACAAATCTGTTCGCTCGACAATTCCTAGGTCGGCAGCTCCCGTTGCCGCAACTGCTGCAGCCTGAACATACGAAGCAGCCACGGCAGATTCCTCAACTATTGCAGCCGTCCAATCGTTGAGCCCAGGAACTAAGGTCGAAAATCCATTACTAGATGAGCTTTCTGAGCCATCGCTGTGAAGCCTCACAAAAAGGTCTGCGTTTGCATCGTTGGCAATCGCCGCACGCTCCGAATTAGAGATATCCACATCGGCGGTTTCTCTAATCATCACCACAGTAGCACCGCGTGCCTCAAGCTCATCACGCAAAAGCAAGGCAACTGCTAGGTTAACCTCGTGCTCGGGAGTCCCTGTAGTAACGCCACTGGTTCCAGATGTAACCTTGGCCTTGGTTTCACTGGCTCCAGGTCCTATAGGCTCGGTATCAGAATTACCATAGGCCTGATGACCTGCATCTATTACAATAACAAAGCCTTCTAGCTCTAAGTTTTCTTCTTCTTGGCTTGTTTGCTCTTCTTGACTTGCTTGTTGTTCTTCTGTGTCGTTTACATCAGATTCTGATATCGATGGAGAATCCTGTAGCTCGGAATTCCCAGAACAAGCACAAAGTGCCAGCAATGCCACCATTGCAATAACTGTGGAAAGTACAGTCAAAACCTTTGTAATCAAAACCCTTGCCCTACAAGACAACATGCAAATAACTAACCCCCAAGCTCGCCCAGTTAAAAATATTCACAGGATTATAAAGCAGAATTTGTATCTGTCTTTGTATTTTCAACTCTTCTATAAAAGCAAGACCTAGCATTGGTGTGACAGGCCGGCCCATCGGGCTCAACCCTAACAAGCAAGCAATCGGTATCGCAGTCTGTATCGATCGAAACCACATGTTGATAATTTCCAGAAGTTTCGCCCTTATTCCAAATACAAGACCTAGATCTAGACCAAAACCAGGTAGTGCCAGTTGAGATAGTGAGATTAAGTGACTCGGCATTCATCCAGGCCATCATCAACACCTCAGCGGTTTTTGCATCTTGAACAATTGCTGGAATCAAACCTTTTTCATCAAAGCTAAGATTTGCAGGATCTATTGCTGCAGCCAAGGAATAATCAAACTCGTCGCTCATTCTTACGGGAATACCCATTAGGGCCATGTGCTTTTTAACCTGAGCTACCGTAAGCTCACCAAAGTGAAAGACACTTGCAGCAAGCACTGCATCGGCTCCACCCTCAATTACACCTTCCGAAAAATGCGAAAGTTCGCCAACTCCACCAGAAGCAATAACTGGGATATCCACCGCATCAGATATCGCTCGTGTGAGTTCTAGATCAAAACCGATCTTAGATCCATCTCGATCCATAGAGGTAAGCAGAATCTCTCCTGCTCCTCTGCGCGCAGCCTCAACAGCCCACTCAAGTGCATCGATACCGGTGTCCACGCGTCCACCACTAACATAAACGCTCCATTTTTTAGGAACATCCTCACGAGCCTTAGCGTCTATCGCACAAATGATAGCCTGCGATCCAAAGGCCTTAGCGGCACGTGTTATCAAATCGGGATCTCTAACAGCAGCCGAATTAACAGAAACCTTGTCGGCACCTGCAGCGATCATCTCTCTTATTGAGTCAACATCGCTAAATCCGCCGCCAACCGTAAAGGGGATCCTCAGTTCTTCGCTGGCTCTAGATGCCATCTCGATGGTGGTTTTGCGACCCTCGGCTGTAGCTGTGATGTCCAAAAAGATAACTTCATCGGCACCTTGAGCATCGTACTCGGCAGCAAGTTCTACTGGATCTCCAGCATCTCTTAGGTTTACAAAGTTAACGCCTTTTACAACCCTGCCGTCTTTTACATCCAAACAGGGGATAACTCTTTTTGCCAGCATTAATTGATCCCCTCTCCGGATGTGCCGAGGGGCGGGGTGGCGGCTGCTCTGGTGGCCGCGCCGGCAGCCACGCCGAGGGGCGAGTCAGTGGTCGCGCCGGCAGTCGATGCACCGTCAGCCTCACCAGCGGCCGTCCCGCCGTCAGCCGCACCAGCAACAACAGCTAAAGCCTCGCGAACATCAAGCCTTCCCTCATAGATTGCCTTGCCCACAATCGCTCCCTCTATGGCCTGGGGATGAGCAGCAAGGGCCTTGATATCCTCAATTGATGCCACTCCTCCAGATGCAACCACCTTAAAACCTGCAATCTTAGAAAGCTCCAGATACCTCTGCACATCAATTCCGCTTTGCATTCCATCGCGCGAGATATCCGTATAAACCAAATGGCAAATCCCCAAATCTTTAAGCCTAGCCACCAAATCATCTGCAGGTATCGACTCGGCCTCGGTCCAGCCCGATACAGAGACATAAGCATCTCTTGCATCAATTCCTGCCACGATCATCTCGCCAAATCTATTAGCCGCCTCCTTGGCAAAGTTGGGATCTCGAGCCAATTTGGTACCCAGAACAATGCGCTTAGCACCAGCCTCGATGTAGGAGTCGATGATCTCGATGGAGCGCATACCGCCCCCAACCTCAACATTTACTCCAGACTCCTCGATGATCCGCGTGATAGTTGATTGGTTGACGGCCCTGCCTTCCTTGGCACCGTTTAAATCAACAACATGAATCCACTTTGCCCCTGCTTCTGCAAAAACAGAGGCCTGCTGAGCTGGATCGTCATGGTACTTTGTAACATCGTCGTAAGATCCCTGACGCAGACGTACAGCCCTGCCATCAAGAATGTCAATTGCTGGAAAGAGAATCATTTTGTATCTCCAATCCCGCCGTCCGGAATCTGCAAAGACGCACTTGGAGTCAATTCCGCCGGCCGCGATGCATCTCCAATCCCGCCAGCCGTAATCCCGCCGGCCGCAATCCCGGCAGCCGTAATCCCGCCGACCATAATCCTAAAAGGACTGCGAATAGATCTCACAAAGTTAGAAAGAACTCGCATTCCCGCTGCAGAGGATTTTTCGGGATGAAATTGCACGCCGTAGATATTTTTGTTCCAAACCACACTTGTAAAAGCCTGTCCATGCGTAGTTGTAGCAGCCATATCTTCAGCTTCTGCTGGAATGGCCACGTAAGAGTGCGTAAAGTAAAAATGAGTGGAGTTTGGAATGCCATCAAAAATCGGGCAGTCTGGCTTTATAAGTTCCACAGTATTCCAACCAACGTGTGGGATCTTTAGCCTGCTCCCATCTGGAGACTCCGAACTCAGGCGCTTGGCAACACCAGGCAAGACTCCAAGCCCTGCAATCAGGTTTTCAGAACTGCTGGCCCCTTCTTCTCCCCACTCAAATAAAAGATGAATTCCCAGACAAATTCCCAAAAATGGGACTCCATCTTTGATCATCTCGCGCAGCAAAGACATCTGTCCGGTGCTGTTCATTGTTTGGGCAGCATCTGCAAAGGCTCCAACACCGGGCAAAACCAATGCCTGGGCTTTTGCAATTTCCTTTGGATCTGAAGAAATAAAGGCTTCGGCTCCAGCTGCCTCAAGCCCCTTTTGAACACTCCTTAGATTTCCCTTGCAATAATCAACGACGGCTATGGCCATCTATATAACCCCCTTTGTTGAGGGAATAGAACCTGCTCTACGAGGATCAATCGAAACTGCCTCTAAAAGCGCACGACCTGTGGCCTTCATTGCGGCCTCTAAAATGTGATGAGTGTTCTCACCGCAGATCGAACGCACATGAATCGTTGCCCCCATATTTGTTGCCAAGGCAATCATGAACTCTTTGAGCAGCGTGGTATCAAACATCCCAATCATCTCGATGGGAACATCCACTGCCCAGTGCAGCTGTCCTCGTCCAGAGATATCAACTGCCGCCATAACAAGGCTTTCGTCCATTGGAAGAATGCAATCGCCAAACCTACGAATTCCAGATCTATCGCCTAGGCACTTGTCAAAGGCCTTGCCTAGCACAATTCCAGTGTCTTCTACAGTGTGGTGAGCATCTATCTCTATATCCCCTGTAGCCTTTACGTCTAAATCGAACAAGCCATGACGACCAAAGGCCTCAAGAAGATGATCAAAGGCCGGCACTCCCGTGTTAGATTTGGCATTTCCCGAGCCATCGAGACAAAGCGATATCGCGATATCTGTCTCGGTAGTTGTGCGACTAAGCTCAACAGACCTCAACTACATCACCTCCATAATCGCATTAACCAAAGCATCTAACATCGCCTCGTTTTCGCTATCTGTTCCCACAGTTAAACGCAGGCAGTTCTCAAGCCCCTTGCTCGACGAAAAATCGCGTACTAAAACTCCAGAGCTGCCAAGCATCCGCTGCCAGACCTCGCCTGCACGCTTTGTGCGAATAAGAATGAAATTGGCAGAGCTATCAAATGCCTCAAGACCTGTAATATTGCGAAGTTTTTCTAGAAGGATTTTTTTGCGAACGATTGTCGATCGAACAGAAGCGCTATAGGCATCTAAGTTCGAACAGACCACGCAGCCAATAGCCTGCGATACGCAATCAACAGAATAGGGCTGTCTTACAACAAGGAGACCATCTATTACCTCTGCTGAGCTAAGCAAGTAACCCAAACGTACACCCGCAAGGGCATAGGCCTTCGAAAAAGTTCTAAGTATCGCTAGATTTGGATACTCGGGCAAAAGATGAGCTAGGCTTCGCTCAGAATATTCTCCATAGGCCTCGTCTAGCACAAACAGAGCATCGCTTGCCTCAAGAAGCTGCCTCATAAAATCCTCAGAGACAAGATCGCCCGTAGGATTATTAGGACTTGTGAGAAACACCAAAGAAATATCCTTAGAAGATCTAAGCTCTTCTAGTACAGCATCTTCATCAATTAAAAAGTCGGCTTTTCGGGGGATGTCTACAATTTGAGTAGACGAAATCTGAGCATCTATTGAATAAGACGAAAACGAGGGTGAGCAGGTCAAAACCCTTGAGCCCTGGCCACCCCAGGCCAAGAAGAGATTGTAGATTAGCTCGTCTCCCCCATTGCCAAGCAAAATATTGGATCGATCTAAAGAAGGCAGCATTTTGCGCCCCGCTGAGCTAGGGGCTAGCGTGGGCAGCAAAAGCTGCGAGAGATTTGCACACATCAGATCCCGTAGCTCATTAGCAAGAGGATCTGGATACCTGTTAAAGACAGTAGAGGCAATTCTAGCTTGCGCCTCTTCTCTTACTATTTCGGGAACATCTAAGGGATTTTCGTTTGCCGATAAGAGCACATCTGCCGGTAAGTACTTTGGGTCGTAGGGAGTAAGTCCAAATATAGCGGGATTTTGTCGCATGCTTATTCCTTATCCTTTAGTCCCTTGTCCTTTAGTCCCTTATCCTCCAGTCTTTCTAAAACCGACCTAGAGTGCATCGTAAAGCCCTCCCTGCTTGCAATCTGTACAACAGGATTAGCCTTGGCTTTTAGGGCATCAAACGAATAGGAGATTACCGAGGTTTTCTTCAGAAAATCATCTGCTGTAAGTGGACTCGAAAAACGCGCAGTTCCAGAGGTTGGAAGTGTGTGGCTAGGGCCTGCAATATAATCCCCAAGCGCCACAGGAGTCCAAGGTCCAACAAAAATAGCACCTGCGTTATGTATTTTTCCAACAATCTCCATAGGCTCGTTCATCATTATCTGCAGATGCTCAGGTGCAATTCCATTTGCTGTCTCAATTACACTCTCTAAATTGGGACAAACAACAATTAGGCCGTTTTCTTCTAATGACTGCTCGATGATTTCTCGCCTTGGAGCCTCGGCGGCCATTCTTTCGATCTCGGCAAGAACATCGTCTAAGATTTTGTCTCCAAGCATCACTAAATAACAGCAGGCATCTGGATCGTGCTCTGCCTGAGACATCACATCGGCTGCAACAAACGAAGGATTGGCAGAAGAATCAACCATTACCAAGACCTCCGAAGGACCAGCCTGAAGATCAATTCCCACCGCTCCCAAAACTTGCTTTTTGGCAGCTGCAACATATGCATTACCAGGACCCACGATCTTATCTACTCTAGGGATAGATTCGGTGCCATAAGCTAAAGCGGCAATTGCCTGAGCTCCACCTATGGCAAAAACATCGTCTACACCCGAGATACTGGCGGCATACAAAAGCGCAGGGTCCATCGTGCCGTCTGAGGAGGGTGGAGTAACCATAACCAAGCGTCGAACTCCGGCCATCTTTGCCGGAATTGCATTCATCAGCACAGTAGAAGGATAGGGCGCTCTGCCGCCGGGAACATAAAGTCCAACGGTGTCGAGTGGAGAAACTTTATATCCAACAAGCGCACCATCTTCAGATATATCAAAAGAAGATTGAGGGATCTTATTAGCGTGAAAATCGGATATGGAAACGCAGGCCATATCCATCGCATCACGAAGATTTGAATCGAGATGAGAGGCAGATGCCGCAAGCATTTCGTCGGAAACCCTAAAAGAATCCAGTCTTACGTGATCAAGCTTTTCGGTAAGCTCTGCCACCGCAGCATCACCACGCTCGCGCACATCTGCAATAATCGCAGCGGCAGTTTCCATAACCTGTTCGCTAAGCGCACCGCCACGCTGAATGGAGTCGATATCCAACTCCTCATCTTCGGCAAGCCTTACTATTTGAATATCCATTGAATCACCGTCTTTCCGAGCAATATCCCCCTCTTAAAGCAAGCTAAGACTACTAAAGTGAATCTTTGAGAGCCTGTGCCAGCGCTCTGATGCGATTATCCACTCTAACGGTAGCCGGATTTGCAATAAACCTAGCTGTGGAGTGCATAACCTCTTCTACAACATGCAGTTTGTTCTCTCTAAGAGTTGTTCCGGTTGCTGTAATGTCCACAATCCGGCTAGCCATACCACACAGTGGGGCAAGTTCGATATTTCCATGCAGCTTGATAATCTCTACCTGAACACCAATCGAATCATAATATTGGCGAGTGATCCTTGGATATTTGGTAGCAACCCTTAGCACCCCTAGACGCTCATAGCTACCCTCATCAGAATCGATGGGTTCATCAGGCTCAGCCACCACAAAGCGGCAAGCCCCAAAGCCTAAATCGAGCATCTCGACAACATCAAGACCAGACTCGATTATCGAATCCTCTCCGCATATTGCACAATCTGTGCCGCCCGATGCTACAAACACCGGAACATCTGTTGGGCGAAGAATTACAAACTCAAAGTCCTCTCCCCTAAAGATGAGCTGCCTGCCGGGATCCCTCAAAGCATCCACCAAAATACCCGCACGCTCTAAAGCATCCAAACTCTCTGAATATAAGGAACCTTTGGGAAGTCCTATGCGCAACGGACCTGCCTGGGCATTTCCAAAGGCGATCATTGTGCCCCTCCCATCTGAGTGTTCGCCTGAGCGGATGTCTGTGCGGACATCTGTGCGGGCATCTGAGTGTCCGCCTGAGCAGATGTCTGTGCGGGCATCCGGGCAGACATCTGAGTGTCCGACTGGGCAGACATCTGAGCGGCAATTCCCTTGGAATGAAGGGCCATTGCCTTTTTGAATGCCGCAGAATCTTCGCCCTTTAAAGACTCAATATCCCTTGGAAGAGACTTAAGACTCCCTTGAGCCGACAATGCATGCATCACATCCTCTAAGGAAAATGCAAAACCAGCAGCGGGGGCGGCATTTCCAAAAGAGGCTAATAAGTTGTCGTAACGCCCGCCCGATCCAATAGAACGCCCATATCCGGGAACATAGGCTTCCATTATCAGACCCGTGTAGTAATCAAAAGAGCTCATGAGCGAAAAGTCTATTCCAGCAAAATCTGAATAACCACAGTCGTCTAGGATCTTCCACGTAGCTGCAAGACTTTCCAAAATATCTTGATCTAGTAGATCTCCCAAAAGCTCTCCACACTTATCGATCGCAGAACCATCTCCATACACACGCATAAGACCACGTAAACGATCGCTCATCTTGGCATCCAAAGTAGAGTTTTCGAGAGCTTTATCCAATCCAACATAATTAGATGTGTGGAAGGCACGAAGTATCTTGTTTGTGGACTCTGCATCCAAATCACAGGCTGCAAGCAAGCCCTTTAAGGCCGAAACATTGCAAAACTCGATCTTGAAATCCCTGAGACCACAGGCAAGTAAACTCTCGATAAAGGTGATGATGGTCTCGGCATCGGCAGCAGGACCGCTATAGCCAATCTGCTCGATTCCTAGCTGAGTGAATTCTCGGGAATCTCCCCCGCTGCTTTCGCTATCTCTAAAAACCCTAAGGTCGTACCTAAAACGATGCTTGGGATTTGCAACACCAAGCCTAGAAGCCACCATTCTTGCGATTGGAAGCGTTACATCGGGGCGCATAACCAAGAGATTGTCGTCCTTATCAAAGAACCTAAAAGAACGCGATCCAATTGAGCTACCCTCCTCTAAAACCTCTACTATCTCTAAAGTGGGTGTCTCAATTGGATCGTATCCCCATAAATCCAAAGTCGAGGCAGTCTTAATTCTCAACTCCTCGCGGATGCGTGCCTCCTCAGGCAAAACATCCTTAAATCCCCTAGGTGTAGTGGGTATCAACTGGCTCCTCCCGCCTAAATAATTGGCTTTGTACTAAAACTGACCTTCTGCTAAG
>CAZOMM010000003.1:4677-20938 GCA_964581165.1 uncultured Coriobacteriaceae bacterium | reverse complement strand
GCTTCCGTTAGAAACGCTCCACCACTCTATCACACTAGAGTAGTGGAGCAAGCCCCTAAGCTTTTCTTCCAACCAGGCATCCGCAAGCGGTTTTTTGCGCTTCTGCGCATTTTAGTATCATCACTCAACTCCATGTTAAACCACCTTTGGCATAGAGATAGTCAAGTTCAACAAGGGTAGGCTTTCAACAGAGGGTGCGCAGCATGCCGGCGCTGGCGAGTTCCGCAGCGAGCGAAAACAACTAATAAAAACTTTCTAAAAACCAGTTTCACACAAACAAAAACATGTTTAGTAAAACAAAAAGTGCGAGCGAGGACTGCCCGAGTCCAGCGCGGCCTCTGCGCACCCATCCGATGAACGTGACAATACCACTGGTTTAACATGGAGTTCGTAAACAGCTTATGCACACTTTGCCGAGCCTTGAACGCTTTCTTGCCGCTCACACAACAAGCTTTCCCCTACTGCCAAGTATTGAACTCAGCGTTGAGAGCAGTACCAAATTTCCTGTATCGGCACGCAGGGGCAAATCGACCCTGTTTTTAGCAACATCACCATCAAATAGCAAAAACGAGACTTTATCGGTTCCTGGATACTGCCTGATAGTTCTATCGATCTCACTTAAAAGTTCGCGGTCGAGTGAGCTTCTATTAGTTTCTATCGTGATCTGTTTGCCAAAAGATAAGGGCCTAGCTTGTCTAGTATTGAGCTGACTTCCCCTATCTGTTTTGTCATATCTGCCTCTGACTTTAATAATGCTTTCTTCAACCAAAGCATCAGAGCAAGACTCCATCGAGTTAGGAAAGACCACACAGTCTATGGATCCGTCCATGCTCTCAAGCTTAAAGACGGCCATCCTGTCACCCTTCTTGGTAATCTTGTAGGCAAGATCCACAACCATACCGGCTAGGGTAATATCTCGATCGGTGGGAACATAAACTCCCCCACCATTGTCTTCGTAGCTCGATCCGTCTTCATCGTCGCTTGCGCCATCCTGAGAAAAAATGCTCAGCTTAAAATCTGACACCTTATCAAGTGAGGCCTGGTAGGGGCTAAGCGGATGATCAGAAATGTACATTCCCAAAACATTTTTTTCAAAGTCGAGCTTCATGCGCCTATCCCACTCAATACCATCTGGCTCAGGTACTTCCTCCTCAAAGCCTCCCTCACCACTTTCGCTAAACATGTCAAACATCGAGATTTGACCAATCTCGCGATCCTTGTGATGTTTGGCAGCAATATCCAAAAGTCCATCTCGCTCTAAAAAGAGCATCATCTGTCTGCGGGTATAGCCTGTCGAATCAAAAGCCCCAGATTTGATGAGCACTTCTATGCTCTTTTTATTGCAGACTTTAGACGAAATCCTATTTACAAAATCATGGATTGTCTTAAATCTCCCATTAGCCTTACGCTCGGCAATAATCTCATCTGCTGCAGCCAAACCCATGCCCTTAATGCCAGCCAAACCAAAGCGGATATCTTCGCCCACTGCAGTAAAGTCTCGCATCGAAGAATTTACATCGGGTGGCAGAACAGACACGCCCTGCTGCTTAAGGTCGTTTATGACCACCTTTATACGATCTGCATTTTTGCCCATATAGCTGGTAAGAACAGCAGCCATGTACTCACGCGGATAGTAAGCTTTAAGCCATGCTGTTTGCATGGTTAAGATCGCGTATGCAGCCGAGTGAGATTTGTTGAATGCATAAGCTGCAAACTTCTCAACGTCATCCCAGATCTTTTGAGCTACCGCCTTGTCGTAGCCGTTTCGCTCAGCACCATTCAACCAATGATCTTTCATGGTCTCCTCTTGACCATCAGACCATTTCTCGACCTTTTTTGTCATGAGGTCGATCTTCTTTTTGGCCACAGCCTTTCGCACCTTATCGGACTCGCCTGCAGAAAAGCCGGACATCTTTACAGAAATCTGCATGACCTGCTCTTGGTAAACGATAGTTCCGTAAGTTTCTTCTAGGATGTCTTTAAGCCTGTTGTCGTAGTACTTGATAGCTTTTAGGCCAAGTTTGCGATCAACAAAATCGTCGACCATTCCAGCTTCAAGAGGACCTGGACGATACAGGGCAATTGCAGCGATGATGTCGGAATATCTATCTGGCTTCATGCGCTGAAGCAAGCTTGTAAGACCCTCCGATTCAATCTGGAAAACTCCCGTTGTATCCCCTCTGGCAAACAAATCAAAAATCGCGGGATCTCTAAAGTCAATCGTATCTAGATCTATGCGCTTACCGTAGTTATGTTCGATGTTGTCGAGAGCCTTGGCGATAACAGTAAGAGTTCTAAGACCCAAAAAGTCCATCTTTAGAAGGCCGAGATCTGCGATATTCACACCGTCGTACTGAGAGATAACCGAGCCTTCTTTGGTATCTAGCTTGGCAGGCACATGCTCTTTGATGGGATCCCTGCAGATAACCACAGCACAGGCGTGAACACCCTCACCTCTAATTGTTCCCTCAAGCTTTCTAGCGGCATCGATGATCTGCTTAGCCTCGGGATCGCTCTTATACAGATCCACAAAATCGGGGTTGTAATAATCGCGGTTGTCAGACTCCTTCTTAGACTCACCCATGGTGCCTGCAATATTGGCAAAGGGACTCAAGAAGAGCTTGTTGATGGACAGGGCCTTTCCTAAGGTATAACCAAGCACACGAGCAGCATCTTGAATGGCCTGCTTGGCCTTCATCTTGTTAAAGGTGATTACATTGGCGATGTGATCCTCGCCATAAACATCTTTAACATGCTGAATGACCTCGCCTCTGCGCTCATCGTCAAAATCCATGTCGATATCGGGCATCTCTGTACGCTGTGGCGAAAGAAATCTCTCGAAGAGCAGCCCGTTTTCGAGCGGATCGAAGGATGTGATATTTAGGGCATAGCTAATAATCGAACCAGCGGCGGAGCCTCGACCAGGGCCAACACCAATGCCCCTATCTTTGGCCCACTGCACAAACTCCTGCACTATCAAAAAATATGCGGCAAAGCCCTTACTGCAGATAACTTCATACTCATATTCAAAGCGCTCCACAATCTCTGGCGAAAGAGGATCTCCATAGCGCTTCTTTAGACCTATCTCAGTATTTTTGCGAAGCATCGACTCATTTGTCTCGCCCTCTGGCAGGGGCAGGCGCGGCAAAATCAAATCGTGGCAAAGCTCAACATTGCACTTTTGGGCCACCTCGATAGTGTTGTCGCAGGCCTCTGGATAATCTGCAAAAATCGCGCGCATCTCTTCTTCGGTTTTGAGGTAAAACTCATCGCACTTAAAGCGCATGCGATCTGGATCGTCTAACTGCTTGCCCATGCCAATGCATAGCATGATGTCTTGGGTTTTTGCATCCTCGCGGCGTAGGTAGTGGATATCGTTTGTCGCAATAGTTTTAAAGCCCATCTCTGCGGCAAGTTTTACAAGGTGTTTGTTGAGTTCTTTTTGTGGCATGCCATTATCAGAGGAAATCCCTTGATCCTGCAGCTCTATGTAAAAGTCTCCAGGAGCAAAAATCGAGGAAAGCTTACTGGCCCAATCTTTGGCCGACTTAAGATCTCCCTTATCAATTGATTGCGGAATAATGCCAGCAATGCAAGCGCTTGTGGCGATAATACCCTCGCTGTGAGCCTGCAGAGATTCAAAGGTGACTCTGGGTTTGTAGTAAAAGCCCTCCACCGCCGCATCGGTAACAATCTCTAGCAAGTTTGCATATCCAGTGTTGTCTTTAGCTAAAAGGATCATGTGATAAAGCTCAGGTTTGTGATCCTTTGACAAGCTGGAGTCGGGAGTAAAGTAAACCTCACAGCCAATTATTGGCTTAATACCTTTTGGCTCGGGTGGTAAGTCTTTGCCCTGCGCTTCTGCAAGCTCGCATTCTTCTTTCCACTTTTTCTTAGCCCTAGAAGTGGTGTTTTTACAAGCTTTTACAAACTCAGGAACTCCATACATATAGCCATGATCTGTGATAGCTATAGCCTCCATACCTAGGCTGTAGGCATATTCGACCATCTCGTCTACTTTGGTTGCCCCATCTAATAGCGAATACTCCGTGTGATTATGAAGATGTACAAAGGCCACTGCTTATGCTCCTCGCTTATTTTGTGACTGTCATTGCTTTTCTATTGGCTTTTAATCCCACTTGTCTAGCTCGTCTAATTTGCTAGCTCATCTAACTTGCTAGCTCGCGCTTAGCGCCTAGCGCTTAGCTATTTTGCTCAAACTGTGCTCTGCCCAACACAACCGACAAAATACTCCGGCTTATCGGCTACTCACCGTCGGTTCGATTTTGCTCGACCTGCGTCTCGTCCGACAAAGCATCCTCATCTGACGAAATGATATCGAGGGCTATCCGATAGCCACCCGATCCATACTTAAGTTCCTTAGAAACTCTGGCAATCGTTGTTGCCGATGCACCTGTTTGTTTGCTAATGATGCTGTAGGTAACTCCCTGATCTAAAAGCTTGGCAACTAAAAGACGTTGGGCCAAGTCCTGAATTTCGCGAATTGTACACACATCGGTAAGGAGGTTAAAAATACTCTTTGGATCTGTAATCCCAGCAAGGGCCTCGCAAAGAGTCTTAACGTCGTCTGTATAGATACGATCGCCCATTGCAACTCCATAAAAACTTGAACCAAAAACACCAACAAAGCCCTGTTTGCTCAATACTCAATGCTCAGTGATTAATGCTCAGTGCTTAATGCTTAATCAGGCTCTTCCCAGTCCACTCGGTAGGGATCTCATCGATGCCTGCCAAATCAAGTAAGGTCGGTGCCAAATCGGCAAGCCTTCCCTCTCCTTCTACCAACTCTAAATTAGAACGAGTTCCGCTTGCATCCACAACTACAAGGGGAACGGCCGCCGTTGTGTGTGCAGTATGAGGGCTACCGTCATCGGCCATCATCTTTTCGGCATTACCATGGTCTGCAGTAACTATGGCAACTCCATGTTTTTGCTCAATAAGGTTGATAAGCCTTTCCACACATTTATCCACCGTCTCTACCGCCACAATTGTTGCTTCGATAGATCCGGTATGTCCAACCATATCGCAGTTAGCAAAATTGACTATGTAAAAGTCGTGCCCATCGGCCTCTATGTCAGCCACCAAAGAATCACAAACCTCAAAAGCACTCATCTCGGGTTGCAAATCGTAGGTTGCAACTTTGGGGCTAGGAATAAGGATTCTGTCCTCTCCTTCTTTTGCTTCTTCCAAGCCACCGTTAAGAAAAAATGTAACGTGAGCGTACTTCTCGGTTTCGGCAATATGCAGCTGAGTTTTTCCCATCTTAGAAATTGCATCGGCCAGCACCATTGGAGGAATCTCTTTTGGAAAAGCCACGGGAAGTTTAAAAGTCTCGTCATATTCGGTCATGCAAGCAAAAGCTACATGGGGCGTACGAAACCTATCAAAAGCGTCAAAACCTACCTGAGTAAAGGCGCGGGTTAGCTCCCTTGCTCTATCGGGACGAAAGTTAAAGAACACCACGCCATCGCCATCTTGCACACCGCGTGAGCTAAAGACAACCGGCTCAACAAACTCATCGGTGATTCCTGCCTGGTAAGACTCCCTAACTACCTCCTCGGGAGATTTTTCAGTCACACGGCACTTGTCTGGATCGGGAACCACAATGGCATCCCAAGCTTTCTTTACACGATCCCAGCGATTGTCACGATCCATGGCATAGTAGCGTCCACAGACAGAAGCTATTTCGATTTTGTTATCGCTATCTTCTTGAATCTTGGCGATACAATTTTGAAGCTTCTTGATATACCCAACTCCACTAGTTGGAGATACATCCCTACCATCGAGGAAGGGATGTACGGCAATATGGCCTATCCCATGCTGAGCAGCCATCTCAAGCAAAGATTCCAAGTGCTCAAACTCACTATGTACGCCGCCATCAGAAAGAAGACCCATCAGATGCAGCGTTGCACCGCTATTCTTTACCTTTGAGAACAACTTGGTAAATACAGGATTAGAAAAGAAAGTGCCCTCGGCTATTGAATTATTGATGCGGGAAAGATCCTGATAAATGATCCTCCCTGAGCCAATGTTTAGGTGTCCAACCTCAGAATTGCCCATCTGCCCGGCGGGGAGCCCAACGTCTGTTCCCGAAGCCTTTAATGATCTGAATGGATACTGCTTACCTTCAAACAATCGATCTAGATACGGAGTGTTCGCCAAACTTACAGCATTTTTGGGGCTTGGTTCGTCTAGACCAAATCCATCCATGATCACAAGCAGGGCAGGGACATTCATACTTGATGCCGCCTTTCAGAACAGGACAATCCAGATACTTTCGAAACAAAACGATTCAGGCAACTTAAAGCCAAGAGTAAAGTCAAGGTCAAAGCCAAACTAAAGCAAGGCCAAAGCCAAGACTAAACCCAAGGCAGTATTTTGAATCTCAGGGCAATATTTTGAATCGTAAAAGCAAAATAGTGATAGTTGCAGGCGACTTTTAATGGAACTTACAGCCGTCAACGGTAGCTACAAGGCCTTTGCCTCTTTGCAAATTCGCACTATCTCCACATATTTGGATGCATTGAGCGAAGCTCCACCTATTAGACCACCATCGATGTCTTCCATTTCTAAAAACATCTGAGCATTCTCGGGCTTCATGGATCCACCGTAGAGAATCCTGATCTTATCAGCCGCCTCGGCTCCTGCCATATCAGCAACAACATCGCGAATAGCCGAGATAATCTTTGACGCGCCCTCTGGAGTTGGAATCTTTCCCGTACCTATCGCCCAGATAGGCTCGTAAGCTATAACCAGCTCCGAACAGCTAATGGGATCGATGTCTGCAAGGGCACTACGAATCTGAGAACAAACAAAGTCCTTAGACTCACCGCGCTCATTAAGCTCCTCGCTCTCGCCACAGCAAATAATTGGAGTGATCTTGTGATCGATTAGCAGGCGGGCCTTGGCATTAACCCTGTCGTCGGTCTCGCCATTATTAGCCCTTCTCTCCGAGTGACCAATAATGCAGTGGCCAACACCAAGATCTTTGAGCATCTGAACAGAGATTTCACCTGTGCAGGCTGCGGCACCATCAAAAGCCTCCCAATGAACATCTTGGGCACCAACTCCAAAAGGAGCCCTATCAAATTCGATGACATTGGCCACGCCTTTGATGTATGTAAACGGTGGGCACAAAACCATCTGCACTACGTCAAGATCAGTCCCTCGCACCAAATCCGAAATAGTTTGGGCGAGTCTTACGGCCTCAGCCCAGGTAGTATTCATCTTCCAATTGGCGGCGATTATTGGTTTACGCAATTTAATACACACCTTCTTTAGCTATTTGCTAGCTTTTATCTGTTGGGTAGCCCTTTATCTGTTGGCCAGCTTTCTTGGACTATGCGCCAGCCTTTTATATATGTGTCAACCTTCTTTATGCGGCCTGCGCGCCAGAAACTGCAACTTGCCCATGCACCCTATGCGCTTAGAGCCCGTTTAGAGCCACAATACCAGGAAGAGGAGTTCCCTCGAGCAGCTGCATCGAGGCACCGCCGCCTGTAGATACAAAGCTCATCTTATCCTCAAGATTAAACTTATCCACCGCAGCAGCCGAATCCCCACCACCAATAATTGTCATCGCTTCTGTGTTGTCTGCTAGAGCCTGGGCAACTTTGCGAGTGCCATCTTCGAATGGAGCAAGTTCAAATACGCCCATGGGTCCATTCCAAATTACTGTATTGGCCTTAGCGATGCTTCGCCTAAACAATTCACAGGTGGCAGGCCCAATATCTAGGCCCATCTTGTCTGAAGGAATCTCCGAAACCGAACAAATTGAAGTTTGCGCATCCTCAGAAATCCCATCGGATACAACAACATCAATGGGAAGCAGTAGCTCAACATTTTTATCGGCAGCCTTAGAAATCATCTCTGCCGATTTTTCTAGCCAATCCTTTTGTACTAGCGATTTACCCACATTGTGACCCTGAGAAGCAAGGAAGGTAAAGCACATACCTCCTCCGATAATCAGCGAGTCAACAATGTCTAGCATCCTATCAACAAGCACAATCTTGTCCGAAACCTTAGCACCGCCAAAAATTGCAGCAAAAGGCCTCGAAGGATTCTCGAGAGCACCAGTGAGAGTTTCGATTTCTTTTTCGAGCAAAAAGCCTGCATAAGATGGCAAAAATTCTGTGATTTTATCGATAGATGCGTGGCTTCGATGGGCACATCCAAATGCATCGTCTACATAAATATCGCCCAGAGCCGCAAGCTCACGGGCAAATTCTTCGTCATTTTTCTTTTCTCTAGGATCAAAGCGAAGGTTTTCTATCATCATCACTTCGCCATTGTTTAGCTTCTGCGACGAGACAACAACATCGTCGCCCGTAACTGCTTTAGCATAAAAAACGTCCTTGCCAAGCAGTCTTCCCAAGACCCTTGCAGCGGGAGCTAAAGAGTATTCCTCCTCGTAACCATTGCCAGATGGACGCCCAAGATGACTCATAAGAATAAGTCTGGCTCCACTATTTAGTAGATGTTCAATTGTGGGCATTGCTGCTCTGATTCGCTTATCTTCGGCAACAGTTCCACCCGACATAGGCACATTAAAATCGACGCGCATGACAACGCGCTTGCCTTGCACATCGACATCACGAATACTTTTCATATCTCCCCTGTTCGATGAATTTAACATTAGATAGCGCCCCAGAAATTAAAGCAGCAAGGGCTAAACAAAACTAGGGCGCAAAAGACAATTGCAAAGGACAACTCAAGCAATGATTCTATTTGGACATCATATATGCAGCTAAATCCTTAACTCGCTCGGAATAGCCAGCCTCGTTGTCGTACCAGGCTATGACTTTGGCAAGATTGCTTGGCTCGTTAGAAACCATTGTTAGCATACTGTCAAAAACAGCAGAGTTCTTGTTGCCAATAACATCGCAAGAAACTATCGGGTCGGTGCAATACTCAATGTATCCCTTCATAGCTCCCCTAGAAGCTTCCTCAACTGCGGCATTAAGCTGATCGCGGCTAACATCGCAGGCAAGCTCAACCACAAGATCGACCATCGAGGCATCTGGAGTTGGAACGCGCGTAGCCATTCCATCTAAGCGTCCCTTTAGGTGCGGCAAAACCTCGCCTACTGCCTTGGCAGCACCAGTAGTTGTTGGAATCATCGAAACTGCCGCTGCACGAGCACGTCTTAAATCCTTATGTGATTTATCAAGAATTTGCTGATCGTTGGTGTAGCTATGGATTGTATTCATGTAGCCACGATTGATACCAAAGGCATCGTCTAACACCTTGGCGATAGGAGCCAAGCAGTTGGTGGTACACGATGCATTCGAAACAACATTATGTTTGGCAGGATCATAGATATTCTCATTTACGCCCATTACGATAGTGGCATCTACATCCTTGCCAGGAGCAGTAATCACAACCTTGCTAACAGTGCCACCAATATGTGCACCAGCATCGGATGTGGATTTATATCTACCGGTGGACTCAATAACAATTTCGGCCCCATGTTCAGACCAAGGGATTTTGGAGAGATCTTCTCTCTCGTTGTAGACAGGAACAAAATGGCCATCTACCTCAATTCCGCTCTCGGCAACTTGCACCGATTCGTAAAGCCTGCCATGAACGGAATCATATTTGAGCAAGTGAGCTGCAGTCACAAGATCACGAGTGCCATTTACTGCGACAATATCAAAATTAGGGTCGCCTTCCATCGCTCTAAATACCAACCTACCTATGCGACCAAAGCCGTTAATGCCCACCTTGATAGCCACGATGTCCTTCCTTTCATACAAACAAAACTATTCAGCAGCATTGCGCCCTTATGCCCAGGCGCTCTTATATCAAAAAACATTCCACTCAAGTCTAAGTTACACTAGGCAAACCCAAGTTACATAAAGCAAACCCAAGTTGCACCGAGCAACACAGCCACACAAAGCAACACATATTTAGACGCTAAGCACCGGACTTAAGCACCGGATTTCTCCTGCATTACTTCTTTGGCAAGAGCTTCAATTCGCCTAATTCTATGATAAACAGCCGATTTAGAAAGAGGTGGCTTGGCAAGTTCACCCAATTCGCGCAATGAAACATCGGGATGCTTCAATCTTAAGATTGCCAAATCTTGCAAAGCAGGTGGCAAAGAATCCAAGCCGCGCGCGTCCATCAAAATCTGAATAGACCGAATTTGTTCCATGGCAGCATCTATGCTTTTAGCCTGATTAGCCATCTCGGCATTAAGGCGCCTGTTTACATCGTTTCTAACCGATTTTGTAACCCGCACATTCTCCATCGCCAAAACACCACGATGTGCCCCAGTAACTCCCAAAAAATCAGCAATATGATCTGCACCCTTGAGATAGATAATGAACGAGCCGCGTCGCTTTGCCACCTTTGCCGGTATTTCGATAGTGTTTAGCAGCTCAGCTAAGCCGTAAGCCAAGGGTTCATGATCGGTTGTGAGTTCAAAATGAAAATCCCCTCTAGGATCAGCAATAAATCCCCCACCAATAAATGCGCCTCTTAGATAAGCAGCCCTAGAGCAGGGCTTGAGCAAAAGTTCGTGGGGAACTCCCAGTTCCAAACCTGCGTCGGATATGATTCCCAAATCTTTGAGTGCGTCTTCCAAGCCAATCTGAGAAGGCACAGTTATTAGGTAGTTATACGACTTATGCAAAACACTTCTACGTGTTGTTATCTCGGTCTTAAGACCGTAGATGTCGTGAATTAAAGCCACAATAAGGCGAGCCACAGAGGCTGTTTCGGTTGTAAGCTCAAGTCTGTAGTTGGCAGATAGCCTACCCTCTATGCGCACAAGTGCCGAGAGCTCTGCTCGCTTACAGTCCTTGCAATCGCACTCAACCCTAGACAGTTCGTCTCTTATCTCCCCCGCGAACGACAAAGATCGAGCACCCCCTTAAAAACCTCCGCTAGGGCACGTGGGCTATGCCAAGTTGGAAAACGACTGTCAACCATCCTGCGCTCCACAATCACAGGAACATCTGCAGCAATTGCAGCTCGTATAGCATCGTCAAGCTGAACCGAACGGATAACTCTGCTCGAGCTAGGGCTGTTCGCCAAAAGTGACGACTGAGCAGACAAAGGAGTCACAGCCTCAAACTCTCTGGTGTGGCTATTGTCTTCTCCTTGAGGATGGCTAACACATACAACATCGAGCAGACCTTCCATGCCGTGATCTAAGAGAGCGCGAACATGTTCATGGCAATCTAAACCCCAGGTCTCGCCTTGCATGTCGGCTAGTGAGCACAAAAAAACAGTTACAGCTCCACTCTGCTTTATGGCCTCAACTATGCCCGGAACAAGTAAGTTGGGAATGATGGATGTAAATAGCGAACCTGGCCCTAAAACTATCATATCGGCCTTGAGTATGGCCTGAATTGCCTGAGGATAAGGACTTGGATCGGATGGATCTATCCAGACTCTTTCGATTGCAGTATCGCTGTGAGCAATTGTGGACTGGCCATGCAAATAGCGACCATCACGAGTTAGGCCAGCTAGCACTATAGAATCGATGGTCGAGGGAAATACATGCCCCCTTACATCAAGTATTCTTTCGCATATCTCAATTGCCTCGGGAAACGAAGCCACATCGGCTAAGGCAGTAATCATCAAATTGCCAAGAGTGTGGTTAAGGGCATAATCAAAACGATATCTAAAAGCTTCGACGAGGGGGCTTCTCGAGTCTCTAGCCATAGCCGTAATACACTTGCGTATATCTCCTGGAGGGATGGCATCGGCTCTCTCGCGAATGAGGCCCGTTGAACCACCATCGTCTGTCATTGCAACCACGGCCGAAGTTTTAACACCCATGGCAAGCAGGGTTTTTATCGAAACAGGTGCCCCAGTTCCTCCGCCAACAACAACTGCCGAATACTCCGAAAAGGGAGAAGTAAGGTTGTCTTGGATTGTGTTGGCTAAGTTCCAGCCCGAGTTGGTAGTTGGGATAGATTCTATGATCGTTGAGATTATGTCGGAGGTGTTCGCGGGAACATTCGCAGGAGTGTTTGCAGGAGTGTTCGCAGAGGTGTTTGCGAAGGTGTTCGCAGGAGTGTTTGCGGGGATATTTGCGGAGGCACCCACAGAATTAGTGCCTGCTAAAGACCGCTCCCGAAAGCTTTGCCGAAACATCAGCCATGCTCCGCAAGAGTGATATCTCTATGATTGATTGTTACAAAATATCCCTCGTCTATGAGATGACGATAGGTCTCTTGAGCAAGAGCCACACTACGATGCTGGCCACCAGTGCAGCCAAGACCAATCGAGATGTACTTTTTTCCCTCCTCTACATATCCTGGCATCACAACATCGAGTAGCTCGTACCACTTCTCCAAAAATTGCTTGGTCTGAGATTGTTCCATTACATAAGCATGAACTTTTTCGTCGATACCTGTAAGGCCCTTAAGCTCAGGAATATAAAAGGGGTTTGGAAGAAAACGCACATCAATGAGGATATCGGCATCCACGGGCATCCCATGTTTAAAGCCAAAAGAAAAGACATTAACGCGCAGCACGTCATCATCGTCATCGGACGAAAAAAGCGACCTTATTTGCTTGCGAAGATCCTGTGGCTTCATTCGGCCTGTATCAATCACGTAGTTTGCGATCTCTTTGGCCTCTGCTAGCAAAGATCTTTCACGCTCAATACCAGAGACTATAGTCATTCCTGCTTCGCAAAGAGGGTGACGACGTCTGGTTGTCTTAAATCTAGCCAGTAGCGATTTTGTGTCGGAATCTAAAAAGAGCACCACATAGCTAAGCCCCGCCGAAGAGATCTTTTTAAGTTCGTCTAGGAGTTCTGGGAAAAATTCCTGTGATCGCAAATCACAGACCACAGCAAGCTTTCTCTGAACGCCATCTGGACGCCTAGCCAGCGAAACCAAATTAATCAAAAGAGAAGGAGGTAAATTATCGATACAAAAATAACCCAGATCCTCAAAGGTATGCATTGCCTCTGTTCTGCCTGCGCCAGACATCCCCGTGATCACTACAAGATCAGGATCTGAAGTGCCCGCAATCATTTGCATCGAGTCGTTGAAATCATTCATATTAGTTCATACCCTTGATAGCGTCCGCAAACTCATCAATCGACTTAAAATCTTTATACACCGAAGCGAATCGTATGTACGCGAGATCATCAATTTCGCGTAGCCTAGCTAAGACCATATCTCCTAAATCTGAGGAAGAAACCTCTGTTTTACTTGAGCTACGCAGGGTATTCTCGATATCCGTGATTAACTCTTCCAAAACAGATACAGAGACATTGCGCTTTGCCGTAGCTGTCATCAAACCTCTAAGCAACTTAGCTCTATCAAAGGCCTCGGAACTCCTGTCCTTTTTGATGACAATCAGAGGCTTTTTGTTGATTCTCTCGTAGGTGGTAAATCTGTGCCTGCAGTCTAGGCATTCTCTACGACGCCTAACTGCCACACCATCGTCCACCAATCTGGAATCTATTACCTTTGTGTCAGGGTAACTGCATGCGGGACAATGCATTTTGGCCCTCCTGCACGATAGGATTCAAAGAAACAGTACTGCCCGTGATTTGTCTAAAGGATTATAGCAGCCTAACAGATACCTAATCCTTTCAGAAGCCAATCGGCGCGAGTCTTGTAACACCATCGGGGCTATCAAGCGCCCTGCCAGCTTTTGCGCTGCTGGCGGCTTTTGCCCGTTTGTGCTCCGTTCCTTCCAGCTTTTGCCCGCTCCGACAGTTTGTTCAGCAAGACCTTCGTTGTAATGCTTAGTCGAACATATGTTTTTGATAAGTTTGCGATATCAATATATACTTTCTGCTCGTCAATAAAGAAAGGGATGTCTATGACCAGAGCAGAGCTCACCGCCCGCCAAGCGCAGGTGCTCAAGTTTATTATTTCCTATACCCGCCAAAATGGCTTTCCACCTAGTGTTAGGAATATAGGCGATGCTGTTGGGCTTAAATCATCTTCATCGGTTCATTCGCATCTCAATGCCCTAGAGAAAAAGGGCTATATATTTCGCAACTCCTCTTCTGCTCGTGCCATAACCGTAAACGAAGAGCTACTAAATGGTGTCGAGGGCTTTGAAGACCTGTGTGTAGAGGAGTCTAATATAGAAGATCCCCTAGAAGAGGTTTACCGAGACATTATTGCCCTACCCTTAGTTGGAAGGGTCGCAGCAGGAAGCCCTATTCTTGCAGAGGAAAATATTGAAGAAACTATAGGACTTCCAGCGCAGATAGTCGGAGATTCCAGCTCCTTTTTGCTCACCATACAAGGAGACTCAATGATAGAAGCTGGGATACTAGACGGAGATATTGTTGTAGTTAAGCAGCAAAATACAGCCAACAACGGAGATATTGTTGTGGCAATGATAGACGAACAATGCACTGTAAAGAGCTTTTTTAGGGAGCCAGATAGAATTAGACTTCAGCCCCAAAACTCCACTATGGAGCCAATCTATTCCACAGATGTGAGCATAATTGGCAAAGTTACTGGTCTCTTTCGAAGCATTCGATAAGTTGGTTTTGAGTGAATACGAAGCAAAGACGCTCAAACTCAAAATCGAGCCAGCGTTCGGGCCTAACACCAAAGCTAATAATTCAACTTGCAGCCCCCCATACTTGGGCGGCCTCTATCATGCCGGTTCTTATCGCACTTTGCGTAGCAGCTTCGAACGTGCAAACTATCAATCCCTTGCTCGCAATATGCTTGCTCGTCATCTGCATTTTGATGCAATCGGCAGTAAACACCTTTAATGACTATTTTGATTATGTAAAAGGCGAGGATAGTGCAGATGACGATGTAGAAGTTAGCGACGCGGTTCTTGTATATAACGATGTTCGTCCCTCGGCTGCTCTAGCTCTTGCGATTAGCTTTTTGGTGCTGGCATTTTTGCTTGGAATTTATGTGATTTTCACCTCGGGTTGGATACCCTTTATCATCGCTCTTGTTGGTGCTTTGGCAACTGTTTTATATTCTGCGGGCAAAACCCCAATTTCGCATATGCCAATAGGAGAACTTGTTAGCGGCGTTGTTATGGGAGCACTCATTCCGATAGCCTGCTATATCTCTTTAACTTCTAAATTCGATCCGATGATAGTAGTCTGCTCAATTCCAACAATTATCGGAATTGGAATGATAATGCTTACCAATAATGCTTGTGATATCGAAAAAGACACAATATCCGGCAGAAAAACCCTGCCCGTCAAACTTGGAAGGCCTCGTACGCGCATCTTATACCGACTGCTTTTATTTGCGTGGGTAGTAGCTATCGTGGCTATTGTGGCCGGATGGTTCAGAGGAGGATTAATACTTCTGATTTTTATGCTTTTAAGTGCAATACCTTCGCTTAAAGCCCTCCTGGCAAATCCCTTGGCACCAGGGGCCAGGATAGCTGCCATGGCTCAAATAGCTTCGCTTAACATCCTATTTGGTGCATTCTATTCAGCTGCAATCCTAGCTGGAAATCTAGTTCTGTCTGTAGGCTAAGATGAACGATAACAACAGCGATAACAACAGCAGTATAGATACGGCAACGGGCGAACAAGCTCCTTCAAATATCTCGACCGATAGGGTCTACAAAGTTTTCTCGTCAATTGCAAAGCGTTACGAACGCTTTAATGCCATATCGAGCTTTGGCATGTATAGGCACTGGCTAAATACCATGGTTTCACTGACTCCAATTAATTCTGATAGCGTGGTACTAGATGTTGCCGGAGGAACAGGCGATGTTAGCTTTGCAATAGCCAAGAAAAAGTCTCCTGCAAAAATAGTTTGCAGCGACCTTGTTCCCGAAATGCTCGATATCGCAAAACAACATGCTAAGCAGGATAAGAACAAGCATGGTGTGCCTATGGATTTTGTGATCGTAGATGCACAAAATATGCCCTTTGACGATTGCAGCTTTGACGTAGTAACGATGGCTTACGGAATTAGAAACATGCCAAAGCGCCAGCTAGCTCTCTCAGAAATTCTGAGAGTTCTTCGTCCTGGTGGCTGTTTAGTGTGCCTAGAGTTTTCTACACCCACTAATCCAATTTGGCGCAGCTTATACAACTTCTATAGAGATCACATGATTCCCCTGTGGGGGAAGATAATCACCGGTCAAAAAGACGGCTTTGTGTATCTTGGAAAATCAATAAAGACCTTCCCAAATCAAGAAGAATTTACATATATGCTGCAAAAATGCGGTTTTGAAAAAGTAGAATGGGTAAACTGTAGCGGAGGAATTGCTGCTGTTCATACTGGAATAAAACCAAATCCCAATTCTTGCCATCCTTAAG
>CAZOMM010000003.1:0-4577 GCA_964581165.1 uncultured Coriobacteriaceae bacterium | reverse complement strand
TCTGCATATCTTGTTGAAGTAACTAGTCTACGAAAGGAGACCTGTAACTATGAAGGACATTCTCGAGGTCTTAAAAACGCGCAGAAGCTGCAGGGATTTCAAGCCAGACCAGATCAAAGATGAGGAGCTAGAAGCCGTGCTCGAAGCTGGCATGTATGCTCCAAATGGAATGGGTAAGCAGTCGCCTAAGTTTGTTGTGATCCAAGATCCTGAGACTCGTGAGCAAATTAGAGCAATGAATGCCAATGTCTTTGGCAAGCCCGATATGGATCCCTTCTATGGCGCTCCCACCATCGTCATCGTACTTGCAGATCCATCGGTCTTTACATGGGTTGAAGATGGAGCATGTGCCATTGCAAACATGCTCAATGCAGCACATGCTGTTGGGCTGGGAAGCATTTGGATTCACCGAGCTCGCGAAGAGTTTGACTCCCAAGAAGGTAAGGACTTGCTTGCCAAATGGGGTATTGACGAGAGCTATAGGGGCATTGGCCACTGTGCACTCGGATATGCCAATTCTGTGGGAGAAGCTAGAGCTCGCAAAGACGATTATGTAGTCAGGGTCTAGGAGATAGTCAGAATAATCGAGGTTTAAAAGGCGGTCGGGATCTAAAGACCGGCCACATTGAGAGGCGGTCAGGATCTAAAGACCGTTCACATTACTGCTTAAGGCCTTAGACATACCGCAGTGCTGCATATAGCGCATCTTTGACGGTGCATCAAAAGGACTAATTGAAAGGGCTGCCACTCGTTTAGAGTTGCAGCCCTTTTGCAGTCATTATGTTCAGTTCCTCTGTTCGAGAGCTTTCTAGCGTTTCTCTCAAGAGCGGCAACCAGAATCCGTAGACTTAGGCTTTCCGCTGTGCTCTAGTTTTTCTTTATGTTAAACCACCCTTGATATAGACAAGCTAGAAGTACTCAACAACGACAGCCTCCCTAAAAGGATGGGCAAAATGTCGTGCTGTCTAGCTAAAAACTAGTTAAAGAACTCCGGCATCTCTTTGTCGCACTCCTTGATTGCCTTGGTGATCGAATCATACAGGCCATCGTACATGCTCATTGGCAGACCCTGAGTGATGCAAGGAACAAAGCTATGTGATCCGCACTTCTTGCAGATATCAACAACGTAGCTCTTGATAAACTCGTCGGTCCAGTCTTCTTTCTCAATATCGGCACCGTCGAGTCCACCCATAAAGACCATCTGTCCCTTGTACTTCTCGATCAGCGCAGGAATGTCGTTAGAAGTCATAACTCCCTGCCACAGGTCGATGCCCATCTCAAGCATGGCGGGAATCAAAGTGGCACCGTAAGCGTCGGAGTGATGACAAACAAGCTCTGCGCCATTCTCGCGCCAACGTCCATAGAGAGTCTTGTAAGGCTCTAGGAAAAACTCCTCAAACATCTCGGGATCTAGGAAGGTCGACCTACGGCTACCCCAGTCGTCATGGCTAAACACTCCATCTGGATGAACATGTGCACAAATGTCATCGCAAAGAGTGATCTCCCAATCGAGGATGTACTTGATAATCTCTTTAACCTCATCGGGATACTCATAAAAAGCTGCCAGAGCATCTTCCATACCAGCTAGGTAATGCAAAAGCTCAAACATACCAGGAGCAATAAAGGAGCATGCATATGTCTGACTGCGATCAACCTGCTCAGCAGCCTTAACCAGTGGCTCCCACTCGGCATCGCTGTAGGTGCACTTAGGGGCCTTTACATAGTCCTTCCAGTCTTCAAAATCCTGAAGAACAATTAGCTCCCGAGGGCTGTGAACCGGAAAAGCACCTGGCTGATCCTCACGAAAAGCTGTGGTGTAACCCCAAGGCGAAACCTTTTCTGGTCCACCCTTCTCAGGAGGCATCGAATCAAAGGTGTAAGGACCATAAAGAAAACTTATGAAGTCATACTGATTAACGAATCTCTCTGGATGCCCATCTGCTTTTCTGGTCTCATCAAAGTTCTCTCGTGGAGTGAGCATTGAAACCCCTTTCTAGATAAATTTCGCCCAAAACTAGGCCATAACAAAGATCTTTAAGGCACAACAGAATCAGATTCTAGCAGCACGAAATATTTGAACGCGTTACACTATCAGATCGCTTTTTCAGCTTGTTTTATCTAGGCTTTTTTGGGGTTTAAAGCTTTTTAATCAAGGAATTTTAATTAAGACCAAATCTATGCCAAACCAGAATTGACAGGATTGCTGGATGGGTACACAGGAGCGTGCGCGCAATACGCGCTGGACATGTAGGTTCCCTTGACCGAAAGTAGAAGAGTCACTCTGGAAGCTAAATGGTGAATAAATGGTGAATAAGTGGTGGAGATGATGGGACTTGAACCCACGACCCCCGCGTTGCGAACGCGATGCTCTCCCAACTGAGCTACATCCCCATATAAGTCTCATGCAAACAAAAGGCCTAATAAGGCCCGAATGAGCGTCAAACGAGTGTCAAGTGAGCGTCAAGTTTGACCTGTTGAGTATCCCAATGAGGCAGATGATTGTCAACGAAGATGCCGGCCGAAGGAACACAACAGCCAAAGGTGCGCATGCATGTGCAAGTCGTAACTTTTTATACTCCACGCCCCACTCCGCGCAAGATAATGCCCACGCTCCCTAAACCAGCACGTCTTCCGCATGATTCCCTCATGATTTAAGCCCATGCAGCTAAAAACCTAGAGTCCCTCGTAATGTGTCCACATGCGAAGAACTTTGACTGTGCCTTCGTAGTGAGTACCGTCTTTTTCAATGGGATTTTCGATCACTTGATAGACAAATCTGTGCTGCAGGTTAATCCTTCGCGAATAGAATCCCGATAAGCTGCCGACCAATCCTTCATACGAAGGAGGAGTCTTAAAGGGATTTTCTTTTACCACTGCGACAAGAGCTTTTGCTTTTCCATCTAAACCTACTCTTTTGAGACGTTTTGCATCCTTGGCTGCCTGTTTGGTAAAAACCACCTGCCACATGGATTACCACTCCAGATCGTCTTCAGAAATGCAATCCTCAACAAGCTCTGCCTTTCCTGCAAGAATCGATTCAGCCATACCCGGTATATTCATAAGATAGAGAGTTTCTTCGATAGCAGCCCAATCATCTTCGCCAATGAGCACGGCACCTTTGCCTCGACTATTGGTAATAGAGATTGGGGTGCAGTCCTCATTGACTCTGTTAATGATGTTGTAGATGTCTTGCCTTAGTGCAGTGATGCTAATTGAAGTCATATACGTTCCCTCCGGTTCCTTCCGCTCCTTCGTTTCCGCAGTCCCTCTATAACGTGCGTTGTAACGTACGTTAGATGCTAACGTACACTTTAGCGTACGTCAACGGAACTCCTCGCCTGAAGAATTCTCCATGCTTCTTGACAACTACATAGAGTTCCACAATGAAGAACGCTATGTCTGCGCAGCGAGATAGTAGTCGAGCGCCTCCCTGTACACCTCGGATGGTTTGACCCCACGCTCCCTGGCTATGTCGGCCACGCGCTGCGTGGCAGATGCGTCGTATATCACCGTCACGCGTCGCTTGCCCACCGCATCAATATGCGAGCCGCTATACACCGTGCCGGCTTCGCTCTCATAGTCGCCCCGCTCATAAGGTAACGCCATCTCATCGAGCACCGCATCGGTGAGACCATGCTTTTTCATGTATTCAGATACGTTCATGCTCACCTCTCCAATCCAAGTTCCCTGAGTGTCTTGCTGCTTGGCGGGGTCATGCCGTGGAATACGAAAAAGAAGTCCTCTTTCTCGTCATATTGGTAGACCAGTTCAACAAGGCGGTTCTTACTATCTAGACCGACCGCCAACCATTCGCCCGATACTCTCTGCTTATAACGAATCATCCCGCGCATAGCAGCCGCCACGTCATCATTTGTGATCTCTGGATGTCGGCTGGATACCCTTGGATGAACTCCTATTACACTCATTCCTCACCTTTCTGTATGATATGACATCATATCATATTTTGTATCTGAGCAACCTGTAATGGCACGCCCGCAGGGAACGCCTATTGCGTTCGTGCCTTACCGTAAGCGCGTTAAGTAAAAAAGGCTCTTGACTTTGCGCCGCCTCCCTGTGTTAAAGTACGCCCCACAACTGAATAGTTGAAACCGATGAGGCGAAAGTCAAGCCGTCATGAGCACTCACAGAGAGCGGGCGCAGCTGAGATTCCCGTAGAAAGCTGGGCGGTAAATGGTTCGCTGAGGGAAAGGGGAAAGGAAGGTTTGAGGCAAGACTCTAACCGACCGAGTATCTGGACCGTGAGCCTGCGTTAAGGGCAGAACATGTGTTGGCATGTTCGTGAGAGGGTTCTGTATAAGCAGAGCCAATAAAGGTGGCACCGCAGGTTATAAAGCCTGTCCTTTAGAAATCTCTAGAGGACAGGCTTTTTTATTTCCTGAACGCCATGCTAGGCATGCAAGCCTGGTGTTCGGAAAGGCGCCTGTGCTTACCTTTGTGGCCTTAAGTATCTAATCCTCATCTACGAGTCCGTGCCGGCAAAGCAAAAGCCCGGCAACGGGCACTAAGCGGCGGAAAACCCGCCAGAAAGGATGAGGAACATGAATGCTCAAACCGAA
>CAZOMM010000002.1:0-45843 GCA_964581165.1 uncultured Coriobacteriaceae bacterium | reverse complement strand
GCGCGCTAGGGACTTTCACCCATTAGAAAACGTGCCATGCTCGGCACACTAAAAATACAATCTGAGCAGGTAATACTCAGATGGTATGATGGGTCACAAAATGATACGAAAATGTATCAGCTACTATTCCCACTCAATCGTAGCTGGGGGCTTCGAGGTGATGTCGTAAACCACGCGATTTACACCGGGAACCTCAGCCACGATGCGGCTCGAGATCCGCGCCAGCACCTCATAAGGCAGCTTGGCCCAGTCCGCCGTCATCGCATCGCTCGACTCAACAGCGCGCAAAATCACCGGGCGCTGATAGGTGCGCTCGTCGCCCATAACTCCCACGCTTTTAATGTCAGGAAGCACGGCAAAGTACTGCCAAACAGCACGCTCCACCTCAGGGCCACCAGCACACTTACGCTCAAACTCGCCGTTGCGCTCACCAGTCTGTTCAAACAGACACGTATTGTATGCATCCAGCTCCTCGCGAACTATCGCATCAGCGTTCTTCAAAATCTCCAGCTTTTCTGGCGTTACCTCGCCAATGATCCTAATTGCCAAACCTGGCCCCGGAAAAGGCTGTCTATGCACAATATGATCGGGAAGCCCAAGCGCCGTCCCCAGCTCGCGAACCTCATCTTTAAAGAAATGATCCAGCGGCTCGATAAGCTCAAAGCTCACACCCTCTGGAAAAGGAATCAAATTATGATGACTCTTAATCGTGCTTGCCTTGCCACCGGTTTTGCGAGCACCGCTTTCGATAATGTCAGGGTAAATCGTGCCCTGCGCCAAAAAGTTAATCGGCTTACCATCTTGCTGAAGCTCCTGCGCAACCGCAAAAAACTCCTCCCAAAACTGCGTACCTATGATGCGGCGTTTCTGTTCAGGATCGCTCACACCAGCTAGCAGCTTGGCATATCGTTCCTCGGCATGCACGTGGATAAAGTCCACATCAAACTGCTTGGTAAAAACCTCCTCGACCTCCTCGGGCTCGTTTTTACGCAAAAGACCGTGATTTACAAATACGCAAACCAACTGCTTGCCAATAGCCTTGGAGCACAGTGCTGCCACAACACTAGAATCAACACCGCCAGAAAGACCCAAGATCACACGATCCTCGCCCACCTGAGCACGAATTGACTCTACTGCAGAATCGATAACACTCTCAACAGACCATGAAGGTTCCAAACCACAGATTCCAAACAAGAAGTTCGAAAGAATTTCGTTGCCATACTCCGTATGCTTAACCTCTGGATGAAACTGAGTGGCGTACAACTTACGCTCAGTGCACTCCATCGAAGCCACTGGAGAAATATCGGTTCTAGAACTTGCAACAAAGCCATCGGGCACCTTAGTCACTGCATCACGATGACTCATCCACACGGTTTGACTAGCGGGGGTGTCTCCAAACAGCACCGACTCTCCCCCATCGATACGTTCTATCGTCGCCGGGCCATACTCGCCCTTATCGTTGTGGCTAACCTCACCGCCAAGCGTTGTGGCCATAATCTGCTGACCATAGCAAAAGCCGAGCACGGGCACTCCCAGCTCAAACACACCGGAATCAACCTTGGGAGCATCATCGGCATACACGCTAGCGGGACCTCCGGATAAAATGATGGCCGAAGGATTCATTGCTGCAATCTCGCTGGCCGGTGCGTCGCAGGCTATGATTTCTGAGTACACATGCAGATCGCGCACTCTGCGAGCAATCAGCTGCCCATATTGCGCACCAAAATCCAAAACCACAACAACTTGACCCACGCTACCCGATGTTTGAGCTTGAGACATTTACCTTCCTCCTGCCTCTATACAGAATCTATACAGAAACATTTGCCTTCTTCTTGTATTTGCCTTCCTCTTGCCCCTACACATTAAACCTAAAATGCATCACGTCGCCGTCTTTAACAACATAGTCTTTGCCCTCCATGCGAAGCTTGCCAGCAGCGCGGCATCCGGTCTCGCCCCCAAATTCCACAAAGTCCTCATAACTAGCGGTCTCGGCCTTAATGAATCCGCGTTCGAAATCAGAATGAATAACACCAGCGGCCTGCGGAGCCTTAGCCCCCTGAGGTATGGTCCAAGCCTTGACCTCCATCTCACCGGCTGTAAAAAACGAATGTAAGCCAAGCAGTTTGTAAGCCTCACGCACCAAACGAACAAGACCCGACTCATTAAGTCCCAAGCTTTCCAGATACTCAGCAGCCTCATCTGGCTCCAGCTCGGCAAGCTCGGCCTCGGTCTTTGCACAGATGGGGATGGGAACAACTCCATCTATTGGCTCGAACTCAAAGCCAATCTGATCCTCATCGATATTGGCCAGATACATAAAGGGCTTCATTGTGAGCAGATGCAGGTCGTACAACAACGCCCGCTCCTCGTCGCTCATTTCCATGGTCGACGCACGATTGCCCTCGTTTAAGTGCTCGCTTACGCGCCTCACAAGCTCAAGTTTAGGAGCAGCCATCTTGTCACGCTTGGCTTCCTTCTCCAGCCTTACCAAAGCCTTCTCCACCGTAGCAAGATCGGCCAGCACCAACTCGGTCTTGATAACATCTACATCGTCTTGAGGATCAATCTTCCCAGACACATGTACAACATCTGGATCAGAAAAGTAGCGAACCACCTCACACACAGCATCTGTCTCGCGAATGTTGGCCAAAAACTGATTGCCCAGACCCTCGCCCTCGCTGGCCCCCTTTACTAAGCCAGCAATATCAACAAACTCCACTGTGGCCGGCACTATCCTGCCAGGATGCACGATATCGGCAAGTTTTTGTAGACGCTCGTCTGACACCTCTACAATACCCACATTTGGATCGATTGTTGCAAATGGATAGTTTGCTGCAAGGCCACCTTTGCGTGTTAAAGCAGTAAACAACGTAGATTTTCCTACATTTGGAAGACCTATGACACCAAGGGACAACGACACCTGCCCGCTCCTTCCCCTCCTAATAGAGAATCCTCAGTTGTTTCAAGACATGTTAAACCAGAATTGGCGCGACCACTGGATGGGTGCGCAGATGCCGCGCTAGACTCGGGCACACGCTGAACTCGGGCACGCCCTGGACTCGGACACACCACAAAAACTCGGGCACACGCTAGACTCGGGCACGCCACAAAAACTCGGGCACACGCTAGACTCGAGCACGCCACAAAAGGATGCTATGATAGCCGCATGCAAAACACTAATTCAAAAACAGAAGCTCCTCTACCGGTTCCTCCTTTACAGGATCCTCCACAGGTTCCCTTGCAGGAGGCCCCTCTGCAGGCTCCCCCACAGGTTCCCTTGCAGGAGGCCCCTCTGCAGGCTCCCCCACAGGTTCCCTTGCAGGAGGCTCCTCCGCAGGCTCCCTTGCAGGAGGCCCCTCCGCAGGCTCCCCCACAGGCTCCTCTAGGCAATGCCCGACCAAACATTGGCGGAGATCTTGCCAAGCCCGACCCTAAACCCACAATATTGGTGATGCATGCATCAGTTGGATCGGGTCACAAAGCTGCAGCCGATGCAATTGCCCAGGCTTTACGTATCGAACTCCAAAGCAGCAATAAGATAGTCCCCGAGCTTCCAGACGATGTCTACGTAGAAGTGTTAGACAGTCTGCGTTTTGCCAGAGTCTACATAGATGGCGACAAAACGGCCTCTGGTTTTGTTGGCCCAACTCGCCCCATCTACGACGTAAGCTGGCGATACTTTTTTACCGGCAGACTTTTATGGAACGGTGGCAGTGCTTGGTTGCATGTGATGTTTCCCAAGTTTGCCAAATGGGTTGAGATCAACAAACCGGCGGCTATAGTTTGCACTCACATCACGGCAGCGAATATAGCCGTTGGTGCTCGCATGGTAACAAAACAGCACTTCCCTATTATTTGCGTTCCCACCGATTACGAAGTCGAAGGCCAGTGGCCACATCTTTACACCGACCTATTTTGCGCTGCCTCTGAATACATGGCCGAAACACTTCGTGCTCGTAGGGTTCCAGAAAACCGCATACAGATAACGGGAATTCCAGTGAGTCCCAAGTTCAGTCTTGAATACGACAGGGAAGTTGCAAGAGACAAGTGGAACTTGCCCAAAGATAAAAAGGTGGCCCTAGTTTTAGCTGGAGCAAGACTTCCTCGCCCATATTTAAGGTTTAGGGAGACCTTGTTTCAGCTTCTTTCGATGCTGCATGGCCTCGAAAAAATGGAGTTTGTTATTGTGGCAGGTTCCGACGCAGACTATGCAAGCAAACTAATCGAGGCAGTAGAGCTTGAGGGTCTTAAGAATGTGCGAGTTTTGAATTATGTAACAGATATGGCTGAGCTTATGAGTGCCTGCGATATGGCAATCTGTAAAGCAGGAGGCTTAATTGTTACAGAGTGCTTGTGCGCTAGGATCCCAATGATTTTGGTTGGCAAGGCCTACGGACAAGAAAAGATTAATGTTCGCATGCTCACATCCTTGGGAGCTGCAATGCATGTTCAGACAGCACGCGAGCTTTATGAGACCCTCAACTATGCATCGCGATCAAACAATGGGCTTAGATCTTTGGTTTTTGCTGGAGATATGATTCGAAAACCAAATGCTGCCAAAGACATCGCTCAATCTACCTTGCGCTTGGCATTTACTCCCTTAGATGAAAAAGCTTTGGCCGATCGTCTTAAGTATCACTTTATTTGGTACATAGGAAAAAAGCCTGCACATACTCGCTAGGCACTATCTCCAGCTTGGCTCCGACTCGCTACGACTTGCTGCGGAACTCTCCAGCGGCGGCATTCTACTCACCCCGCCCGCAATCACCTCAGCCGCAAGTACTCCAGCCCCGATTACCCCAGCCGCAACCACTCCGGCCGAAAACAAAAAACGCGAACCCAATTTGGATTCGCGCATTGTTTGCTCTGGCGCGCCGTAAGGGATTCGAACCCCTGACGTTCTGATTCGTAGTCAGCTCCTCTATCCAGCTGAGGTAACGGCGCAACTCGCAGATAGTGATTCTACAATTCGTAGGCCACATGTCAAATAACGTTCTGCCAACCGGTGGGCAGTGTACCCAAAGTACCCGAAGTCCCAAAAAACAAAAAGCCCCTACAACTTGCAGAGGCTCGTCAATTTAGATGGCGGAGAGCTGGGGATTCGAACCCCAGAAGGGCTTTGTGGCCCTTACTCGCTTAGCAGGCGAGCACCTTCGGCCTCTCGGTCAGCTCTCCGTGGTAGCAACCCCATCCGGTCGAGGCGCGTTGCTTAGGATAGCAAAACGAAGAGATCTTGCCCACATGTATACATCGTGCATTATCCATGGATTCGGCGATTAACATTTCAATGCACACAAAGACTTAACAAACTACGGATATACTCGAGTGCCGAATCACGGATATGTCGAGTCATAGAATCACAAAACCAGTGAAAACAAGGTTTAAGTGATTGGGCGCGCGTCTTTATTACGCGCGTCTTTTTTGAGCGGCTGGGACGCGCCTTTTTATTGCATGCGTCTTTTTTTAGTGGTTGGGGCATACGTCTTTACAGCGTGCGTCCTCGCTACGTCCTTGCTATGGCTATTTGAAATGACTTTTAAGGTTGAGTTTTACTAAGCTCAGAAGTTTTACTAGAGCTGACAAGAGACAAGGAGGCTAGATTGAGCAACGAGCAACTAGATGGTAGTGAACAGCTAGAAATATCCAATCAGCACAAAAGTGACAAAAGTACCATTAAGGAAAAAGCCAAACAAGGTGCCAAGAAAAAAGGTCTTACGCGCACAGATATCCTTAAATTTGCTGCTCTAGTTGCAATCATAGCCGCTTTTATTGTTCTTACTGTACTTCTCTGGCCAAAAATTATGAAGCTAACAGGCGATGGAGGCATAGATGGCCTAGTTGAAGCTATTAGAGAGTCTGGGCCAATCGGAGTTCTTATCCTCTTTGCTATGCAAGTGCTCCAGGTAGTAGTGGCCTTTATTCCAGGAGAAGTTGTTCAAGTTTCAGCCGGAATACTATACGGTCCATTCTTGGGCTCAGTAATTGTTTTAGCCGGTGCTTTTTGCTCAACCCTTGTTGTTTATTACATGGTTAGAAAGCTTGGTGCACCACTAGTCTCCAAAATGGTCTCGTCTAAATGGCAGCAAAAATTGGGCTTTGTTACAGACTCTCCAAAACTCAGCCTTGTTGTTTTTATCCTATTTTTAATACCCGGACTTCCTAAAGACATAATCACTTACGTTGTAGCACTTACAGCAATACGGCCTATCAAGTTCTTTGTTTTAAGCACCGTAGCACGCGCCCCAGGTGTGATCCTGTCTTCTATGGCAGGACACATGATTGCCGAGGACAGCTGGATAAAACTTGCAATTATTGTTGCCGTGATACTAGTAGTTGTCGCAATTGTGGTCTTTAATCGCGACAAACTCTTCAAACACCTAAACAGACTTAGATAGCCATAGTCCCTGAACAGTCTTAGATAGCCGCAACACCTAAACAAGCTCAGGTGGAAATAAAACTCAGGTACCCGGAGTACCTAAGCAGACTTAGGCATCCGGGCACCTAAACAAACCTAAATAGCTGCCGCCCCTAAACAGACTCAGGTAGCCGCAGCGCCTAAAGATAGCCGCAGCGCCTAAACAAACCTAACTAGCCGGGGCAATGATTTCGCGACCACCCATGTACGAAACTAGAGCATCAGGTATCTTGATGCTCCCATCTTCGAGCTGATAGTTCTCAATAATTGCAGCCATCGTGCGTCCAATAGCAAGACCGCTTCCATTAAGTGTGTGCACAAATGCAGTCTGCTTGCGATTTTGTGCACTGCGGAACCTGATATTGGCCCTCCTAGCCTGAAAATCGCTACAGCAAGAGCAAGACGAAATCTCTTTGTAGTCGTTATAAGAAGGCAGCCAAACTTCCAAGTCGTAGGTTTGAGCTGCAGAAAAACCTAGATCGCCTGCACACAGATTAACAAGCCTGTAAGGAAGACCCAGAGTTTGCAGAATGTTTTCTGCGTCGGCCACCATTAACTCCAGCTCTTCAAAAGAATTATCTGGAGTTGCAAACTTAACCATCTCAACTTTGTCAAACTGGTGAACTCGAATAAGTCCCCGGGTGTCACGACCAGCAGATCCGGCCTCTTCCCTAAAACATGGTGTAAAGGCACAGTATCTAAGTGGCAATTCATCCTCGTCTAAAATCTCAGCAGCATGAATATTGGTAAGCATTACCTCTGCTGTAGGAATTAGATACATGCCGCCTGTGGTCTTAAACAAATCCTCCTCAAACTTTGGAAGCTGACCTGTGCCAGTTAGTGTTTCGGCGTTGGCAATTACGGGTGTCCACCACTCCTTGTAACCCCTGCTTAGATGAGTGTCGATCATAAAATTTATAAGGGCACGCTCAAGCATTGCCCCCAGGCCGCCCAGAAGAACAAAGCGCGACCCAGACAGCTTAACGGCACGATCAAAATCGATGATCCCAAGATCCACACCCAAATCCCAATGTGCCTTGGGTTCAAACTCAAAGCTAGGGGGAGTCCCCCAGCGCCTAACTTCCACATTTTCGCTGTCGTCAAGTCCATCTGGAACAGCATCTGAGGCGATATTAGGAACCGACATTAAAAGTTGGCGAAGTGAGTCTTCTACCTCCGAAAGCTCGGAATTAAACTCCTCAATCTGAGAGTTAATTTCCTTAACCTGCGCCTTTTTGGCCTCGGCCTCCTCCTTTTTACCCTCTCCCATGAGTTTGCCGATTTCTTTGGAAGAGGAGTTTCGCTGTGCCTGCAATCTCTCGACCTTGGTGATCAGCTCTCTGCGCCTTGTATCTAGACAAGAAAACGACTCAGGATCCCATCCTACAAAACAACGACGTTCCATCGCCTTTGTTACTTGATCTAGATTGTCTCTAACAAACTTGGGATCGAGCATTTTTCCTCCTCCTGTCTAGCTATTTACCTCTCAAAACTCAATTGAGCCACATAAATCGAAGCACTTAAATCCAAAACTCAATCGCGCCATACAAACTCGAGCCACTTAAAACAAGCCACTTAAAACGACTCATTTAAACAAGCCCTTAAATCGAGCCTCTTAAAACAAAAGGCCTCGGGCAAAAGATCAGCTCGAGACCTAACTATTAAACTTGGTGCGGGTGAAAGGACTTGAACCTTCATGGGGAAATCCCCATACGGACCTGAACCGTACGCGTCTGCCAATTCCGCCACACCCGCATCGCAGGCGATTATCTTAACACCAAAGGCATCTCTGTCAAATCAAAACCGTCTTAAACATGTACAATCATGCCAATCACTGTTGCATATAAAAAGATCAACATAAAAGAAAAGATCAACAAAGACAGAAAAACAAGGCAACACTAAAACAGGGCAAGTAAAACAGGGCAAGACAAAAAACAAATAATTTCGATGCATCAGGAGCTAATTGGTGGATTCCGAGATCTTGTTAGACAGATTTATAATCCAAGACACCCTAGGTGGCGGTGGTGGAGGCATAGTTAACCTTGCCTGGGACACTAAAATGCTCCGTAACGTGGCCATCAAGCGAATTCGCCTTCCACGCAATGTCATTGGAGCTGCTATCCCTGGTCTCGAAGAAGCTCGAACCAGCGCACATCTCAACGACTCCCGGATAGTAAACGTATACGACTTTGAGATAGATCGCGGCGAGGGCCTAGTGATCATGGAGTTTGTAGACGGGATGTCTTTGGGCGATTTAATGGATCACATCCCACGCATGCTGAGCATAGACGAAATTGCCTCCATCGTCCAAAACGTAGGAAAAGGGCTCCAGCATGCCCATAAGCACGGAGTTTTGCATCTAGATGTAAAACCCGACAACATACTCATAGACTCCTCTGGGCTATCCAAGGTAACCGACTTTGGAATAGCACGACTAGCTAAGGGTTCAGGCTTTGGAATGGCCACTGCCGGGACAATTGGCTATATGTCACCCGAGCAGCTGCGAGGTGGCCTAGTGGATGAACGCAGCGATCAATGGGCCTTTGCAGTAATGGTCTATGAGCTGCTCGTGGGTGATAATCCCTTTGTTACCGAAACTTTTGCAAAATCGCTCGATTTAATCGAAAGTTCTGAGATCTATTTGCCCTCCTCTATTGTTGAAGATCTCAATCCAGAAATAGACGATGTGTTATTTAGGGCACTCGATCCCGATCCCGACACCAGATATCCATCGGTCTCAAAGTTTGCATCAGAGCTGCTTGAATGTTTAGGAGTGCCAAAAACAGGAAGAACCTCACTTGCAGGGCTGGTTCGCAAGATGGCAAAGCATGTTGTGCTCGGAAGTCCCGAGGATCGACTGGCCACAATCTTAGAAATGCAAAACAGCCATGTAGACGAAGACGATGATTACCTTGGCGAAACTGTTCACTTTGACAACTACGACAACGGCAACGAAGACGAAGACGAGGCTTACGGCAGCAGTCGCAGACGTCAAAGTCGGAGCAGACGTAACGGAACCCTGGGACAAACCGCAATTCGTGAAGACTATGACGAGCGCCCTGTGGTGCATCGACAAGCATTCCGAGACATTGTGGGAGAAAGAATAGCTGCTATTGCAAGTCGCGTTGTTGGAGCTGCAGCTTGTGCAGGAACAGCTTGGATTGCAGTGAGTTCGCTTTCGCTAAATGGATGGTGGTGGGTTCTAATTGCCGTTGTTGCTGCCTTGGGTGCGGTTGCTCCCAAAATTGGAAGCTTAGCGGCAATGGCAGTCCTAGCAGTTGGAGCGATTGCATCTGGTTGGCTGCCTCAAGGAATCATTATGGTGGTGCTTACGGCTATATGGTGGATCACTACAGGAATACGTGGCAGTACAGAAACCAACTGTGCAATGCTGGCTCCTTCGACAAGCCTAGCTGGAATGGGTCTGATCTCGCCGATATCCTGCGGTTTGTTTCTCAGTCCTGTAAATGCACTGGCCTGCTCCTTATACTCCGCCGCCATAATGCTAGTGCTAGTTCCCATTACAGGTGGCAGCGAACTTTACTTCACCCACAATGCAATATTGGTTTCTGCAGCAGCCGATTATGACAACCTAATACTGTTCTATTTCAGTGCAAATCCTTGGCTAACAGCTGCTGGATGGGTGTTTGGATCGCTAGTTTTGTCGTTGTTAGCCAACCGCAGAAGCAAAATCTTATCTATGCTAGGGCTTGCGCTTTGCATTGCTATAATTGGGGCTTCGAGGACGCTGGGGCTTATAATCGACGGCACCGAAAGCATACTGTATTTAGAAATGGTAATTGCTTTAGCGCTGCCTTTGATTGTTGGAATCGTACTAGTTTGGGTGGTAGATTCAGCCGTACGAGAGAAGACTTAAGGTTCAAGCTCAAGCACCGCAAGAGAGTAAGTGTGCGTTAGCATGCATGATTGATAATTGCAGCTCTTAGCACCTTTGTTCTGCAAAACAAAGGTGCTAACCCTAGTAGCTAGAATCTAGGGTGGGAGGTAGAAACGCAAATTGGGCATTTTCTCTAGATTTGAGGGAAAGGTCGACGACGTTTTCGACGGGATAGCTGGTTCTATGTTTAAGTCACCAATTGAGCCATCACAAATTGCTAAAAAGTGCGAGAAACGAATGCATCGCAGCAAACTCGTTGGCAAGGGAGTCCAATATGCCCCCACGTTGTATACCGTTATGGTAAACGTGGACGACGATCGCAGACTATTCGGTTTTTACCCTACGCTTGCCGGCGAGATCGAAACCTATCTTGTAGGCAGTGCACAAGATGCAGCTTTGGTACTCGAGTGCAGACCACTTGTAAGATTTATTGCCGACGACAGCCTTAAAAGTGGCAAATTCGATGTAATTGCCGAAGTTGTTACCGCCAATATCATTTCGGAGCTGCGCGAAGAAGAGGCCGAATACTACGGACTGGATACATCTCCCAAGAGTGATTCTGTACGTCGAACCAAAAATCGTGCCGAGAGAAATACTGGAGGTACCTCCGCAAGAGGCGCTGTTAGCGCATACGGAACAAAATCTGGTAACTCAAGGCAATCCCAAAGGCGAAGCCTAAACCGCTTTGAGCGGAGCGGATTCAACAACGATTTAAATGTTGATCTAGTAGACGTAGGAGGAGCTGCGGGTATGGCCGCTGGAGCTGCGGGCATGGCTGCAGGCGCTGCTGGTGGATCGCCTGACTTAACAGAAGTAGCCGGCGCAGGAGCCGAACATCATAAAGATGCTCACTCTTCTGGGATGCTAGTTGAGCCTCGAACCGGAAGAAGCTATCCAATCAGACTCGACAGCGTGACTATTGGAAGAGAATCGGACTGTGATATTGTGATCGGCGATGCAAGTATCTCCCGTACTCATGCAAGAATCACCCGTAATGCCCTAGGATCTTGGTATATCGCCGACCTAAACTCAACAAACGGCACCAAACTCAACAATAGGCGCATTAGCGAGTCTCCGCTTAACTATGGTGACGAAATAACTATAGGCACCACTATCCTGCTTTTTGAAAGAGGCTAAACGCAGATGATAGATATTGCGCTGTGGATAGGACGAATCCTTTTAGTAGCCTTTCTCTTTTTGTTTCTCTTAGTCGTGATGCGTACAGGAATCAACCTTGTTAAGGGTCAAAATCGCAAAGACGATGGCTGGTTTATTAAGGTCGTTAAGGGACCAAGAGAGCTTAAGGGGGTAAGAATCAGAGTTTCTGGCCCTGTAGTAGTAGGGAGATCACCTGGTGCTGATATTGTTATTGGCGACTCTTTTGTCTCGGGAAAGCACGCACGCTTTTCGCTTTCGGGCAATGATTTGATAGTTGAAGATTTGCAGTCGACAAATGGGACGTTGCTTAACAATGCCAAGCTCGACCATCCCACTTCTTTACACAAAAACGACGTTGTAGCGATTGGCGACGTTGAAATCAAAGTTGATAAGGTTAGATGATCGCAATGGCCAAGCCTAAGAAGAATGCGATCGAGTCTATGTTTTCGGTGGGATTTCGTACCGATGTAGGACTTGTTAGAACTCACAACGAAGATTCCATGCTAGTAGAGCTACCGCTTTTGGTGGTGGCCGACGGAGTTGGCGGTCGTGAGGCAGGAGAAGTGGCAAGCGGTATCGCCACTCAAAAGATGTTGGAGTTGGCTCCTAGGGTGCCTGATGCAGAGGCACTAGGTGAGGCGGTTGAAGCTGCAAATCATGCAATAATCAGCGCTGCTGTTTCGGGTGAGGGAAAGCCCGGCATGGGAACTACTCTTACCGCTGCTGTAACCGATGGTAAGCATATCGCAATTGCCCAGGTGGGAGATTCTCGAGCCTATCTGATGCGTGCGGGACAGCTAGAACAGCTCACACACGACCACTCTTTAGTTGCTGCAATGGTCGAAAGCGGTCAGTTAACCGAAAGTGAAGCTCTTATTCACCCTTCTAGATCGATAATCACCCGCGCTCTTGGAAGCGATCCAGAGATGTTTGCAGATCTCTACGAGTTTGATCTAGAAACCAACGATCGCATTGTTCTGTGCACCGATGGCTTGTGTGGGGCGCTTTTTGAAGAGGACATCAAGGAGATCCTTCTCGACTCCCCCGATCCTCAGCAGGCAGCAAATAGATTGGTGTATGCAGCAAACCAAGCCGGAGGCCACGATAACGTAACAGTTATAGTGGCAGATCTTACTTCTACAGCAAGCACAAACAAAACAACAACCAAAACATTATCAGCAAGCCAAATCGATAAGCGCCATAAGCGTCGCCGTCGAATTGGAATCGCTGCTTTTATTGTTGTTGCTTTTTTGCTTGTTGCGGGTGCAGTATTTGGTTTTTGCTTCTATGTAAGAAACTCTGCATATCTAATTCTCGAAGACGGAGAAATAGCTGTTTATTCGGGACGCATGGAAGACTTTATGGGAATGAACTACTCGGAGTTTCAGTATTCAAGTGATATTGAGGTTGAGTATCTTCCTGCATACCTTCAGCAGAGTCTTGAGGAGGGTGTGCAATTTGACTCATTTGAAGATGCACAAGCAGCCCTAAACAGCTATGCCCAACAAATAGCAAATTCCCAAGGAACCACATCTGCTAGCGAAGACAGCTCCCAAGACAGTACAGCTTCAGAGAGCTCCGGCGACTAGAGTAGGTGAGCTTGATGCGCAGCTGGAGATCTACTGAGCTTTATTTAATATTGGCAGCAACTCCCATTTTGGGCTTGCTGTTTGCAATGTTTATGATTAGTTCTGGCACAGAGATCACGCCAGAAACGCTAGCTGTTCCAATTGGTCTTTTTATAGCCTTTATTGCCTCGCACTTTGCAATTTGTGCATTGGCACCCAATGCCGACAATGCCCTATTGCCACTCACATATCTGCTTTCGGGTATAGGCATAATCTTTGTGTTTAGACTCGCACCCGATTTAGCTACTAACCAACTCATTTGGCTTTTTACTGGTGTGGCAATGATGGTCGTAACTCTTATTTTGGTGCGATCTATCAATGCGCTTTCGCGTTACAAATACACAATCATGCTCTTGGGTATCATCCTGCTACTTTTGCCTGCAGTGATAGGTACAGAGCACTATGGATCAAAAATTTGGCTTAGCATAGGCGGCTTTTCTTTCCAACCAAGCGAGATTGCCAAAATTCTCATTGTCATTTTTTTGGCTTCGTATCTAGCCGAGAATCGAGAGATGCTATCGGTTTCGTCGCGCAGGGTGTTAGGAATTCAAATTCCCGACTTTAAAACCCTGCTTCCGATGATCTTTATGCTGGTGCTCTCGCTGCTAATCGTAATATTTGAGCGAGACTTAGGTAGCGCCCTTTTATTTTTTGGTCTGTTCTTGGTAATGATCTATGTATGCACTGGGCGCTTTGGATACGTGTTTGTAAGTGTACTTTTGCTCGCAGTAGCCGCTGTGGTGATGTACTTTTGCTTTAGCCACGTTCAAGAACGCATAGCTATTTGGCTCGATCCCTTTGCATATGCTCAAGACGATGGGTATCAGCTAGTTCAAGCCCTCTATTCAATGGCCGACGGAGGCATGATAGGAGTTGGCATTGGAGAGGGTTTGCCCACTAGCATTCCCGTTGTCGAAAGCGACTTTATCTTTGCTGCCATTGCCGAGGAGATGGGTCTTCTAGGAGCAGCCGGTGTGCTAATTGCCTTTTTGCTTTTCTGCATTAGAGGGTTTGCTACCGCCGCTCGTGCCAGACGTGATGTAGATGCCTTTGCTGCTGTGGGCCTTACAGCCTCTATATCGTTTCAGGCCTTTGTAATCGTTGGAGGCGTAACCGGATTGATCCCCCTTACTGGTGTGACCCTTCCGTTTATGAGCCAAGGTGGATCTTCGCTAATATCGAGCTTCATTATTGTGGGCTTGCTGTTAAGAACTGGCGACGATGCCCCGGGCAGAAGCGCTGAGCTTACTTCTGCCTCACACAAACACGATGTTGGAATTTTAGGCCGTGTGGCTCTAGGCAAGCGCATAACAAGAATGCTTACCATATTTGCTGTTTTATTTGCACTTTTGATTGCAAACCTTACAGACATTATGGTCGTACGCGCAGATGAGATTAAATCGCTTAGCACCAACAATCACACAATAGCTAAAAGTCAACGCGTAGAAAGAGGTTCGATCTTTACATCGGATGGAGTGGTTTTAGCAGAATCTATCGAGCAAGAAGATGGTTCGTATGAGCGTAACTACCCACAGGGCGACTTGGCGGCTCATCTACTGGGTTATTACTCTACTCAGTATGGCTCGACCGGTCTTGAGTCTTCTTTAAACGAAACCCTAACGGGTGAACAGGATTTCTCTACCATACAAGCAGCCATAAACTCTCTAGCTGGTATTTCTAATCCGGGCAATAATGTCACATTAACCATTAACTCAGAGATCCAACAGGCTGTAGAAGATGCACTCGAAGGCAAGGTCGGAGCAGCAATCTTACTTGATCCAGAAACTGGCGCGGTTTTGGCTATGGCTTCCTCACCTACCTACGATGTAAACGATGTTGCCAGCTATCTTTCTGGAGAAGTCAGCTCAGATGCTCTCTTTAATAGGGCAACTTATGGACTTTACGCTCCAGGTTCTACATTTAAAACGCTCACTTTAGCTCTTGCAATCGAAAATGGAATTGCCACACTCGATTCCACTTACGACTCTCCAGGAACTATCGATATCGGTGGAGGTCAGATCTCCACAATCAATGAAACTGATTACGGAACCATATCTTTGGTTCGCGCATTTGCAGTATCCAGCAATACTGTATTTGCCCAAATTGGAACCGAGATTGGATCAGAGACACTAGTTAGCGGAGCCGAAACCTTTGGCTTTAACTCAACAATAGATACCGATTTTGGGATAACTACATCGCTCATGCCCGATCCCGATGAGATGACTTTATGGGAAACTGCTTGGGCGGCTGTGGGCCAGCCTGTTGGCGAGCACGAAAGTCCAGCAGGACCTCAAGCTACGGTCGTTCAAATGGCCATGGTTGCAGCTGCAATGGCCAACGATGGACAGATAATGACCCCCTACGTAGTGGATCACATAAGCTCGCCAGAGGGTGCCATTATTACAAGCACCAGCCCAAGTGTTTATGCTCAAGTGGTAAGCGCTGAAACTGCTGAGCAGGTAAGCCAAGCCATGGCCCAGGTTGTCTCTAGCGGAACCGGAACGGCTGCGCAAGTTAGCGGAGCCGAAGTTGTAGGCAAAACCGGAACTGCACAAACTAGCGTAGAAGATGACAACTCTTGGTTTATTGGCACAGCAACCGCCAATGGGCAAAGCGTAACAATCGCCATAGTTGTTGAGGATTCGACCAGTTCGGTAAGCTCAACAGTCGGAAGCATTTTACAATCTGCACTTGTAGCACTAGATGCTCTGTAAATAATTAAAAGAAAGGGCCTCATGAGCAGCACTGTTAAAAGCTCGAGAAATCTGTGGAACTTGATTTCCAGGACTCTGCCTTGTGCTAGACTCAACGGGTTCATGCATGAATGGAAGGCCGGGATGAAAATTGATAAATAAGGTCATCGCCTCTCGGTACAAAATTCTCGAGAGAGTTGGCATCGGCGGCATGGCCGAGGTCTACAAGGCTCAAGACGAGGTTTTGGGACGCACCGATGCTGTTAAAGTACTACTCCCGCAATTTGCATCGGATCCAACATTTGCAGCGCGCTTTAGACAAGAAGCTCAGGCAGCGGCAAATCTTTCTAGCCCATATATAGTTAGCATTTATGACTGGGGTCTAGATGGAGAGACCTACTACATAGTCATGGAGTTTGTAAAGGGCGTTGATCTTAAAACCGCCATTGCGCAGCGTGGAACAATCGAACAGCGCAAGGTGGCTCATATTGCCTCCCAAATATGTGCAGGTCTTTCAGTTGCGCATGATAACGATGTAATCCATCGCGATATCAAACCGCAAAACATTATGATCCAGCCCGATGGAAACATCAAAATCATGGACTTTGGAGTTGCCAAAGCCGGCAATTCTACTATGACTCAAACTGGCTCTGTTTTAGGAACTGCCAACTATGTATCGCCCGAGCAGGCACAGGGCAAAACACCCACCGCAGAGTCGGATATCTATTCCTTGGGCATCCTAATGTATGAGGCCGTTACCGGAAGACTCCCCTTTGAAGGGCCAGATGCTATCTCGGTTGCACTCAAACAGGTTAACGAGACTCCCGTTCCCCCAAGTGTTTACTGCCCCACTATGGATTCGGATCTTGAGGAGATCATCCTCAAGGCTATGGAAAAAGATCCAAAAGATCGCTTTTCTACTGCAAGCGAAATGCGCACAACGCTTATGGATTATATAAACGGCATTCCAATCAATCTTGGCAATGCCGATGAAACCCAAGTTCTTGCAGAAGCCGATGCCACCAGAGTTCTTGGAGAGGGCGCTAATAAAACCCAGGTGTTTGCTGCCCAAAATGGAGCTGACGCAAAATCGAGTAAGGGCAAAAAGTCAAACCGCAAGCGAAATATCATCATTGGCGTTTGTGTTGTTGTTGCTATAGCTATTATTGGCTGCGTTATTGGATTTGGACTTTTAGGAGGAACTGCCAGCGGAACTGTTCCAAATGTACTTGGAATGACTCAAGAAGAGGCTGAGCAGGCTCTCGAAAATTCAGGCTACAAAGTCGGTACGGTTACTCAGGATTACAGCAGCGAATACGAAGCTGGCGAAGTGATGAAACAAAATCCCGAAGCCGGAACCGAACTTGCCGAAAATTCATCTGTTGATCTTGTAATTTCTCAGGGAGAACCACCAGCAAATCAGGTTAGCGTTCCAAATCTAAAGAACATGTCAATAGAAGAGGCCACAGAAGAGCTCTCGGCACTTAACTTGCAGGTTGTAACAGGCAATGCTGTGCAGTCTACAGAAGTTTCTATCGGCTATGTTGCTGCACAGGATCCAAGCGCTGGAACCCTAGTAGACGAGGGAACTACAATCACGATTTATCCATCCTCTGGCACCACCGTACCTTCGGTTATGGGAATGACAGAAAGCGCAGCAGTCTCGGCTCTTAGAAGTGCAGGACTCAGTGTTACAGTGCAGACTCAAGAATCGGATGAGACAAGCGGTACAGTAATTGCTATGAGCATAAACTCGGGTGAAGTTGTAAATCCGGGTAGCAGCATCACAATTACAGTCGCAACAGCTCCAACTACGACTACTCCTGATGATGATTCATCTGATTCATCTACAGTTAGTGTTCCAAACGTAGTTGGACTAGACGAAAGTACAGCAATTAGCAGGATCACATCTGCTGGACTAAAGTATTACGTGGTTTATCAGACCTCGAGCAGCGTTGATGAGGGTTATGTCATATCAACCAACCCAAGTAGTGGCACTGAGGTATCTCTAGACGACACAGTAGCTATTACAGTATCTGGAAGTTCCTCCTCCTCTGATGACGAAGGAACGGATAGTACAGAATAATGTTGCTTAGAGCTTCTTTTGAAGCGGGTTCTGTATTAGATCTGAGCCTTATGTGTGAGTCTTATGTGTGAGCTCAGGTGTGAGCAAGGGCCAATGGATCTGGGAAAAACTCAACGTAAAACAAGCGTCGCTAACAGCAAATAAGACGGATAGAGACCCAGCTGAAATTTATTCCAGCTGGGTCTCTTTATTTGGGCTACTGCATTTTATGTCTTCGGGATCTAGGCTTCCGACCTAGGCTCCCTAGCCTATGGGACTTCGACTTCCCAGACTGCGAAACCTAGTCTGCGAAACCTATACTTCCAAACCTGCGGGATCTAGACTTCCCCGACCTAGACTCCCCAAAAATTCCTAAAACGCTAGCTTCGATTATTTCTCCTCGGAGCTATCTGTCTTGTTGGATCGTGCTGCTATTTCTTCCTGATACATAACAACCTTATTTTGTGTAAGTCTGTACCCAAAGATCATTAATAGACCACCAATAAACAAGGCGATAGCTGGGACAACCATGAAACTTAGGCAAACTGCTTGCTGCAATCCAGTTGTTGCCAAACTGGGATCCATGTCTGATACAAAACCTCCCAAGGCCAGACACGCCGTTATGATGATTCCTCTGGTTACAACTCCTATTTTTAATGGAACAGTTTGTAGTCCGCTGATCCAGCCTGTTGCGTTTTTCCCGGTTTTCCACTCCGAATAAATAATTGTGTCCGAATACAAAGCCGGCCCGCAGGCATACACGATACCATACCCAGCTTGTGTCAACGACATTAGCGCAATTACGAGCCAAACATTTGTATATACAAGGAATGCGGCAATCAGTAGAATTCCCATCGCTATGTATGTGCAAAATGTTGTGGTTCTTACGGATAATTTCTTAATTAAAGTTTTTGCCAGATAAGAGCCAATTACAGCAAAAATGTTGGCAATCATAATATAGGCTGCTGTTAGAGTTGCGTCTTGGGCCACGTACACAAAGTAATAAGTGGCAGTTCCAGCAACGACAAAATTAAACATGTATTTTGCAAGATCTGAGATCAAAAGGAATATGAGTGGAGGATTTTGTGCCAATGCCCTAAGCAGATCGCTAGGAGATGTCTTACCCTTGTCTTCCTTTTTCTTTCTTTCCCCTTTTTTCTGCTTGAGGAGTTCTACGTCTACCTCCTCATAGCCATCAAACATCTTAAAATGTGCAAAATATAAAACCGCCATAAGACAACCAAAAACAAAAGCCACAGCTCCATATTGGTTGGTCTCGCCGATTACTCCTGCAAATACTGCAGCCATCGGTGTTGCTATATAAGAGAAGAATATCTTGGACAGATTTGTCCAAAAAGCTCGCATAGAAGACAGATGCGCTCTTTCTTCTGGTGTTTTTCCTGCAACTGCAATCATGGATGCATTGGCCACCCAGGGGATATTCCAAGCAATATGACTGACAATAGTTGCTACAACAATCACAACAACCGAAAGAATGCTATCACCTAGTTTGATGAACTGAAACGCATACAAAAATGGAACAATCCAAGGAAGTAAAATTAACCAAGAACGATAACGTCCCCATTTTTTTGGATTGATGCTGTTTAGAATGGCACCATACATCCACGATGTAACAGCATCAACAGTACTCGTAATAGTTGTTATCACCGAGACTATCGGAAGAGAAAACTGTGCCAAGTTAGTTAAGAAGAAATTAAAAAAGTAAGTTTCTACGTTCGACATAAACGTAAAGCCTAAGTCACCTATACCATAGAACATCCTTAGGGGCCGACTTAGGCCATCTCTTTTTTTCTTATTAACCGTACTGTTTTCTGCACTTGCCTTTTCCTCAGCGCTTGCCATTACAGATACACCCACTCTCTTACTCACAATACCTAACCATAAACCGTGTGATCACACTTAAATCCACACTTAAATCTCAAGAACCCCCTTTCACTTCAAACCCTTAGCTGCAAACTTGTCCGAATATGCTTAACCCCTCCTTGTCAACACGCATCCCTTACTGCAGCCTCCTGTACAACAAGCCAAAACCAGTACAGGCTCTTGCATTCAAGTTGGATACATAAAGACTGCAGTGCAGCACAAGATTCATTGTTGTTTTTGGACTTAAAGGCAAATACTGTAAAAAAGTATGGAAATGCCCGTTATGGGCCGATTTTTAATATTGAAAATTAAAAGCTATTAATATTTAAGGCATATAAATATGAAGGGAAGAGGACCTTATGATGAGTGGGTATTTATGCATCTCAACGATTTTGGAAAGGCCTTTTACAGCTTAAAAAACTTATCGTTCACCATTTCTATCAGCTCTTGTTGATTGCTGATATCCATTTTTTTATAGATGTTGTAAGCGTGATATCTGATTGTTGACGATGATACGCAAAGTTTCTTGCTAATGTACTCTCTGTTGTGACCTCTGGCTAAATATCCAAAAACCTCACTCTCTCTTTTGGAGAGACTGTATTGACCCGAAAAATCACCGCACACATCTTGGAACTTACAAAGAACATTTTCGCGAGGGGTATCCAATAATTCTTCCTCAGATTCTTTGGCTTGATTCTTTTTCTCTAATTCATTCTCATTAAATTGAACGATAAAGATCAAAGACAATATCATGTATATCACTGCAAATGAGAAATATGATATAGGCGTATAACTTGGACTCACTATATATACAACGGTTGTTCCGGCAAACCAACCAAGCGCCGTGCCTGCCATGTAAAACGCTCTATCTTCTGTGCACAAAAAATCAAAGCCCTTAAAATCTTTGGTCGAACTATCATCCTTGTCCTTATAAGAGATATTTAGGATGTTATAAAGAGCAGCTACAAAAAACATCAGTGATAAAACTATCATGGCTCCTTTGCCAGATAGAAATGACAGAAATAAGAAACATGTTGTTGCACAGGGAAGAATCAGGGCATATCCCATCTTTGTAAACATAAGATCAAGTAGCAACGAAATTCTCCCCGTTCCAACTGAATGAAATTTAAGAATTAGGTAAAGAATAAGTCCAGCTGCAATATGAGGTATACCTACAAAAAACATTGAATATTGCATGTATTCAAAAGATGATCCTATAGCAGCGCTTATGCCAAAAAAGAGGGCAGAACTGAATACAAAATAGTTCGATCGACTACCCAGGGTTCTGTGAACATATGTAGTAAGAGCCAAATCAAGCCCTTCTAATTCCTCATTATTATCATCTGAATTAATTGACTTGCTCAGGTTCTTATACAGAGATATCCCTATAACAGTAATAGGTGTAAGACCAATCAAAATCAGTGAAACCTCGTAATCAAGCAACTGAAAAAGTATGAATAGTATGCCAGCGAATATTGAACTTAAAATGGCTCCAGCTTCTCGTTTTTCTTGCAAAAAATCCACATTAAAGTCGTAGCTGAGCATCGAATTAACAGCAGTAACAAAGCCAAGTAAAGCCCAAATAATGTATCTGAGAGCAGGAGTTGCATCCAAAAAAGCACTTACTTGAGGAATTAGACAATCGATTATTGGAAGTGGAATTATTAAAGCGGCTATTATTGCAATCGAAATCTTGATTTGTCTGCTCAGTATTAATCTAGGAAAAAACTGAACCGTAAAATATACGAAACTTGCAACTATAAACATTGTCAAACGCAGATTATGCATTTGAAAATCTTGCATATTTTCAAGCAAAGACGGAGGCACCAAGACGGGACAGCAAAGTAGTGTTATAAACCACGTCCTAGACATTCCCATTCCAAAATTAGAAATGTCGAAATGTCTAAAATTAAGTAATCCACCAGTTATAGATTCTTTTGTTTCCATCAATGCTTTCTATATTATTTGTCAGACTGTTATTCAGTTTTTTGTAAACAAAATGCAAGCAGTATTCAATTTTTACAAAGCTAGCTTTGGTACTTTTGCAGCGCTAGCCTTGGCGCTTTTCAGATTTCTCAGCTATCAATCTAGCATTTTCTTTCTTCGTTAAACAATATTGAGTAAACAAATTTATAAAGTAGCATTACAAATACCTCTGTAGTTTGCCAAGACCTCTAGAGCTTTTAAACCAAATGAAAGACTTAAAAGAGTTAGCAAGAAAAAATAAAGTTTGCTAGCGCATGCCCCCACAAGATCAAGCACTCATTCACTTGCCCCACGGCAGCTAAGGCCTGTGAAAAAACCCTGTGAGAAAACATAAAGAATGGGGAGAGACCCTGCGATCTCTCCCCTGTTAATTTTTTGCTTAAATGGCTTGTTGATATCTAGTTGTCTCTAGAACTTATCCAAACCTGCAACCATTCTCACTTAGACAACCATGGTCTGTTTGTCCAGAATCACCCAAAACCTACAGACCATTCTCAGTACGAGAAATAAGGTCGTTTTGCTGATCTGTAGAAAGCTCAACAAAGTAGGCCGAGTAACCAGCAATACGAACTACCATGTCGCGGTACTTCTGAGGATCTTCCTGCGCTGCCTTCATATCCTCAGTAGACACCACGTTGTACTGAACTTCCATACCACCATCGTCCAGATAAGCCTTTGTCATATCGCGTAGCTTATCAATTCCATCTTGGCGAGAAAGGGCAGACGGATGAATGCGAATGTTTAGTGCCATTCCATCCATAAACTTGGTGTGATCATAGCAATTGGCCGAAGACAAGACGGCAGTTGGCCCATTAGAGTCGCGACCCTGTACAGGGGATGCACCGTCTGCGATGGGCTCGCCCAAAACACGTCCATCAGGAGTTGCCCAGGTCACATAACCCTGTGCTACATGGTCGGATGCGCCGTAAAGACCAGAGCGGAACTTCTTAGCACGCTTGGAGTAGATACGGTTTGACATCTCATAGTAGGCATTGGTGACCCAATCCATCATTGCATCGGCATCGGCATCGCCATTTCCAAAGTGCGGAGCTTCCTTGATAATCTTGGCCTGAAGCTCCTCGTAACCCTCCCAATTAGCCATAACAGCATCGTATAGCTCACGGGTTGTGCAGTAATCATTGTCAAAGCACATATATTTAATGGCAGACAAGGAGTCGGCAACGGTGGCAAGACCAGTTGCAGTTCCACCATACTCGTTGTACTTGCAGCCACCCCAAGTGCAGTCCATTCCGCGCTCCATGCAGCTATCCATAAATGCAGACAGCGACAGATACGGGGTGTAATGCTGGATGATGTGCTCACAGAGATTGTTCATCGACATAACAGCTCGCAGCGTATACTCTGCGATCTTGTACCAAGCATCCTTTACCTGATCGATGTTTTCCATCTCATACAAAAATCCGGTGTGCACCGACGACTGCTCTTTTGTGGTGGGATTAGTACCATCATTAAGAGCCATGGTTAGCAATGCCGAATAATGCAAATTGGTGTTTGGAGGAATTACTCCATTGCAGCATGCATAGTCGGTTCCTTGGCCTGTGATCTCCTGGCAACCGATGATCGCATAATCGCGAGCATCACGAAGACTAAATCCAAGCTCACGCATAATTCCAGGAATGATTACATCATCGTTTTGGAACAGAGGAAGCCCGCCTACCATCTTGTTTACGCGAATTGCAAGATCCCAAAGGTCATCTGGGGTGTCCTTGTTAACACGCAAAGAGATTGTAGGATCATGTAGCTTCATACGACCAACAGCAGCTAAAACCATGTAGGTCAAAGGATTGGTGGCATCCTCGCCAGTATCAGGATCAACGCCACCAACAGTGGTGTGTAGATAGGTATTACCAATTCCTACAATCTGAGCCAGTGCACCCTCGCCACCGCCATAGAAGCCATTGATTTTTAGGAAGAAGCAGTCAACTATCTCCTGCGCCTGCTCCATTGTCAAAGCACCGGTCTCAAGGTCGCTTTTAAGGAATGGCCACATGTTTTGATCGAAACGACCCGAAGAACCGATATCACCAATGCCCTCGTGGAAGATGCTTTGCATGTAGATGAGTTGCATCTGGCAAGCCTCACGGAAATTACGTGGAGGACGAGTGGCAATCCAGCGCAGACCATCTGCCATCTCAATGAGCTCTTGTTTGCGAGCCTCATCAGTGGTCTCTGCAATCTTTGCCTCAACAGCATCGGCATAATTATTGGTAAGAGCAATCATGCCATCGATATAGTCGATCATAGCGGTGTAGAACATCCACTTATCAGTGTCCTCGCCCATCAGATCGTTGTAGTGAGCATCGAGCCAATCCTGTGCCTGCTTGCGAATGCTGCCATAACCCAGCCTCACAAGATTCTGGTATCCGGGAGTCAGGTGTCCTGCCGGCATCATGATGGTAGGCATTGCATCTCCGCAAGGCGAGCCACCAACGCGACAGATCTCTTTGTACCCCTCGGGAATCGACTGCATAATGACTGCGTTGGGGGTCTTGTCCTTCCAATAGTCAGCAAGCTCTAAAAAGATCTCGTAGTCTTCCTTCTTGCAAGACATATGGCACTCAGCATCATCGGGGTTGTGATAGTAGCCATCGTCACGCAGAGTCCAGCGACCAGACTGCACTCCAGCCATTACGCTAAATCCGGCACCCCAAAAAGGATTCTCGGAGTTACCGCAAAAATCACGGGCCTTGTTGCAAACAAGCATCTCAAAGTCCTCAACGCGACAGCTCTTCTTAGAAAGAATTGCCTTCATGAGCTTTGCATGCTTAAGAAATGGCAGCATCGGCCCGCATTCTTTATCGGCTTCTGTGGCAATGACAGCTACTTCGGAGTCAAAATTAATTACACGATCTCTAACAGCCTCGCGCATTTGCCACATGCGATCAGAAACCGGCAACATCTCGTACATAGTCTTCCCTTCCTTGCAGTTTTAAAACGAGTTAAACCTGACTCATAGTCCTTAACAAAGGCTGTACTTGGTTTCGAAAAAGATATTTCGAGATACCCGGCAATTGTAGTTCTTATGAGCAGACAAGCATTCAAACTTATGAAATTTAAAAAGCACTCAAGATTAAGTTTTACGTATTGGCACTTTGATGCACTTTAGATTGTCTAAATTGCACATGATAAAAGATCGAAACCATGTTAAAGACCAAAGACCAAGCCCATACTAAAGACTGGGCCGTATCTCAATGGATACGACCCAGCCTTCTTCTTTACGGATCGCTGCATGTTTAATTGATTGACAAACAGCTCCCATATCTTATTTGCCTTGAGAAATTACTAACTACCAACTCTAAGTAACTACCAGCAAGCAGAACCGCCTATCAGTTCTAACTAGTTAGCAATTACCAAACAGAACCGCCAACTAACAAGCAGAACCGCCAACTAAAACCACCTAGACACTCGCGCCTAGTACTCCTACCCAAACGCTCGCATCCAAAACTCGCAGCTAGATTATGTTCTCGTTGCGAGCAATGATGTCGTTTTGCAGATCACGATCCAGCTCTACAAAGTAGGCCGAGTAACCGGCAATGCGAACCACTAGATTGTGATACTTCTCTGGATTTTCTTGTGCATCGCGCAGAGTGTCGGTATCGACTACGTTGTACTGAACTTCCATTCCTCCGTTCTCGAAGTAAGCCTGAGTCATATCTGCCAACTTCTGAACACCGCTATCATTGGAAAACACCGTGGGATGCATCCTGATGTTGAGCGCCATTCCGCCCAAGAATCGATGGTGATCAAAGCAGCAAGTCGACTGGAAGATAGCCGTAGGACCATTCTTGTCACGAGCCTGTGCCGGACTCATCGCATCGGCGATGGGAGTTCCAGCAAGGCGACCATCCGGAGTAGCCCATGTCTCATAACCTTGCGCCACATGATCGGCAGCACCATACATACCAGCGGTGTACACATCGGTTCTCATGCCATAGACCTCGGAGCATAGCTGCACCCACAGATCCACACACCACTTAAGCTCAACATCTGCATAAGGATCGGCATTGCCATAGTGAGGCACCTCGTTAAGAATGCGAGCACGAAGCTCCTCATAGCCCTCCCAATTAGCCATAAAGGCATCGTAGAGTTCGCGGGTTGTGCAGAAGTTGTTGTCAAAGCACATGTATTTGATAGTAGTAAAGGAGTCTGCAACAGTGGCTAGACCAGTAGCAGTTCCACCAAAGGCGTTGTACTTGGCCCCACCATTTACAACATCGTATCCCGACTCCATACAGCCCTCGATAGACATCGAGAAACCAGGCTGTGGGCACTCCCAACGAGAAACATACTCGGAGTAATTTTGCGTTGAGATGAACATTCTAAAGATGTAGCGAAGCATCTTCTCAAAGGCATTGTGTACCTGCTCGATATTGGTCATCTCGTAGAGATAGCCAGTTTTCAGGCTTGCCTGCGCTTTGTTCATTGGATTTTGACCATTGTTCAGGGCCATGTCCAAGATTACAGACCAATAGATTGTTGCATTTGGTGGATGCATTCCATTTCCTGCCGGCCAGTCGTTTCCGCATCCGACAACTTCCTGGCATCCGATGAGTCCATAATCGCGGGCATCGCGCAGAGTAAAGTGGCGCTGCTTCATGAGCGTGGGGATAATAACTTCGTCGTTTTGGAACAAAGGTAGTCCGCCAACCAGCTTAGAGGTGGTAAGTGCACACTCCCAAAGCTCCTCTGGGGTGTCCTTGTTGATTCGCAGCGATATAGTCGGATCATGCAGCTTTAAACGACCAACAGTCTCGAGCACCATAAAAGTAACAGGATTAGTGGCATCCTCGCCGGTTTCTCGATCGACACCACCAATTGTTGTGTGCTGATAGGTGTTTCCAACTCCCGTAATAGTAGTTACGGCATCAGGGGCAGCCGAATAGTAGCAATTGCACTTAAGGAAGAAGGCATCCACTATCTCCTGGGCCTGATCCATAGTGAGCTTACCCTCAGCGAGATCCTTCTCTAGATATGGCCAGACATACTGATCAAAACGTCCAAGTGCAGGCGATGGAATATTGGTCTCCTGACAAATGAAGACCTGATACATCATAATTCCCTGCACAGCCTCCCAGAAGTCACGGGCTGGGTTTTCAGAAATCCACTCTAGGCTGGCAGACATTCTCTCTAGCTCAGCCTTGCGATCTGCATCTGTGCACTCGGCGGCCTTTTCTGCTACCTTGGCTGCATAGCGCTTAACCAAAGTCATTGCACCCTCGGTAACAATCTCAACAGCCTTGTAGAAGAGATATCGTTCGACATCGTGTCCAAGCAAATTGCCGCGATGTTCTTCTATCCAAGCAACAGCCTGATCGTGGATCAACTTATATCCCTGGCGAATGATCTTTTCGTAACCAGCAATATCGTGACCCAGGGGCAAAGTTAGAATTCCAATGTTGTGATCGGTATAAGGAGTTGCACACAGCGACTTAAGCTCTTCGTAGTAATCAGGCTGCCATGACGATGTCATAGCTCCAGCCCACTTATCGGGAGTCCACCACTCCTCTAGCTCAAGTAACTCTTCATAATCTTTGGGAGAAACCCTTGTAGGAACCTTGGCATCCTTGGGGCTGTGGTAAAAGCCGTCGTCTTCGAGCTTCCACTCTCCTGCTTTTACAGCTCCGGTAATCCACGACCAAGATGTGCCCCACTCGGGATAAACGCCATTGCCGCAAAACTCAACACCCTTGTTGCCAAAGATGATCTCAAAATCCTCAACCCGCACTGTCATCTGCTCACAAATGTCGCGAAGCATCAGTGCCCTTCTAATCAGCGGAGGATTGCTCCCATACTTCTTCCAACTTTCAGTAACTATCTTGCCGCGCTCGGCATCGACTCTGATGCATCTATCACGCACCAGATCGCGCATGTGGGCTATACGCGGCGAGATTTCTCGAAATTGGTACACGTTAACCTCCCTCTAAATAAAAATAGCAGGCCTAAGCTCACCTTGTTTACTGCAACTCAAGCACAAATACGGGATTGCGTTCGTTGTTGTTAAAGAGCAAATCAAGGCAAGTTATCCTTAATGGACTCAGTATCACGCATACTTGAGAAGTCAAATTTGAACACAAACAAAATTGGAAAACATGCAAAGCTTCGTGCTCAAGGATGTGCAAAATGCAACCGTGCTTAACATTTAGTAAGTGCTACTTCGGGTACTGATGCACGAGAGATATGTTCACTATGTAAGTGTGTTTAGTACTTAATAGATACTGCTTTAAGCACTGGCTTTAGGCACTGGCTTTAAGCACTGATGCGCGAGAGATATCCCAGAGATTTAAGGTGCAGACCTAGATGCTCTGCAAGCCAATGTTCACAAAAAGTCAACAACTCTCCGGCTAGAGCTGCATAGCCCTTGTCGCTGGAGTTTAGTAAATCCAAAATCTCAGTGAACTTAAGCCTCAAAAGAGCCTTTACCCAGCCGACAATTTCAGGATCCACAAGATCTGCAGATTCTAGCTCTCCTGCAGCTGTGCAGTCAGGACAAACCCATCCTCCAGATGTAATCAAAAATGTTCCCTGTTTAGATACTCCCTGATTAGATGCCCCTTGGCTAAGTGCCCCTTGGTTAAATGTTCCCTGACTAGATGTTCCTTGAGCATTTGAAAATGCGGAGACCGACTCACCGCAAATTGTGCACTCATCAAAAGAAGGACGATACCCAAGATATGCAATAGCCTTAAGCAGATAGGCTGCCGCCATATAGGAGAGCATGTCTGGCCGAGACTGGCCGATAGAGCTAAGCACGGTTTGAGTGAGGGGGAACATGATCGGATTTTCCTGTCCCTCCAAAGCTGTCTTTTCTACAAACTCAGCAACAACAGCACCATACGAGAGATGTTCAATATCGCTGCGGCATGCCTCGTTGGATTCAACAATGCGAGCTTCGGTTACGGTGTCGAGATTTTTACCCTCGTAGAGCAAAATATCAACCTCGCTAAAAAGCTCAAGACGGGCAGAAAAGCTGTTACCAGGCTTTCGGGCTCCCTTTGCAACACATCGAATTTGTGATCCATTTTCTGCCAGCATCGTAAGAATAAGGTCAGTTTCTTTGAGCTTGGTTTTTTTGAGTACGATGGCCCTTGTCTTATAAGCCGCCATCTGTTTTACAACCCCTCTCCATATCCAAAGCGCCTGATTTGTGTCGCATCATTTCTCCAGCGCTTCTTTACCTTGACCTTAAGATCTAGATGGCAGTGTGAACCCAAAAAATGCTCGAGATCTACGCGAGCCTGACTTCCAACCCTTTTGATTCCCTCGCCTCTGTGCCCAATTATGATGCCCTTTTGAGAGTCGCGCTCCACAAAAATCGAAACAAAGATGCGATACATGTCGCGATCTTCATCGTATTCGAGTTCGTCTACTATCACTCCAACCGCATGAGGTACCTCGTCGTAAGTCATATAGAGGACCTTCTCGCGAATAAACTCAGCAATAATTACTTCTATGGGCTGGTCGGTTTCCATGCCTTCTGGGAACCATCTGGGGCCTTCTGGTAAAAGCGAATAAACAGCCTGAATAAATCCATCAACGTTAAAGCCAGTTAGAGCCGAGCAAACGATCACATCATCAAATTTAAAGCTGCGACTTGCCCTTGTAATCTGCAGCTCGCTTTGTTGCTGATCAACCAAATCAGCCTTGTTAACCACGAGCAGCTTTGCGGCATCTACCTGCTCAAGTTCTTTGAGCACAAAAAGATCGCCCTTGCCAACATCTTTGGAAGCATCGAGCAAAAAGGCAACAATATCCACATCGTGTATGCCTTGAATTGCAGATCGGTTAAGCTCTTCTCCCAAAGGATCATGAGGTTTGTGAATTCCCGGAGTATCCACCAAGATCATCTGCATGTAGTCGGTGTCATAAACGGCCTTAAACCTATGCCTAGTTGTTTGAGGAACATTAGATGTAATCGCAATTTTTTCGCCCATTACAGCATTTAGCAGCGTGGATTTGCCCGCGTTAGGCCGACCTATCAATGTAACAAAGCCGCTTTTAAACTGAGACATCTTCTATCTAGTCTCCAATCAAAATCAATCTATCAGACGCAAAAATGCACATATATATATGATGAGGCCTGCTACCACAGAGCCAACAGATATCAATAACACAGCACCTGCCGCCATATCCTTGGCACGACCTGCCAGCTCATGATATTTAGGACTTATCAGATCGACTATATTTTCGATGGCGGAGTTAATGATCTCTGCAGCTATCACCAAAACGATAAAAGCAATTACTAGCCCCCACTCAACTGCAGTGCACCTAAGGATTGCACATAAAAGCAGGGCAAGAACAGCAAAAACAGAGTGTATCCGCATGTTTCGTTGAGTTCGAAAGGCCTCTACGATGCCACCAAGAGCACATCTAAAGGCATCTGTTAGCTTCTGACCACCCTGATCCATTTAGACCACTACCAAAACCACTAAAACCACTGCCGAGGCCACCGATACCGCCGAGGCTACCAAGGGCCGCTACCAAGAACCACTACTGAAACCACTGAGGCTCACCACTGAGATCCGCTAAAACCACTAAAACCACTAAGACCGCTGAGACCACTGAGACAGTAGTTTACGCTCCAAGGCCTCCATAATCTCTGCCTCATCATCTTGAATGTGATCGTAGCCAAGCAAGTGCAAAAGCCCATGAGTTGTAAGCAGATTAAGTTCCTCCACAAAGGTATTGCCGTACTCACACGACTGACGATAGGCAACATTTGGAGAAATCAAGATATCCCCAAGAAGCATCTCTTCATCTGAAAACTCATCTGTCTCCCTAGCGTCTGGATAATCACAGGGAAACGACAGCACATCTGTTGTTGAATCAATGCCCCTATATTCACGATTAAGCTGATGGATCTGCTCATCTGTTGCAAGACTTATTGAAACCTCGGCCCCTTGACGAACCTGCTGGCTTTCTAGCAAAAAGCAAATTAAACTGCGCAGATATTTTGCGAGCTGCTCTTCATTGACAAGCCACTCATTTTGAGTTGATAGACAATCTTTTGCAAGCTCCAAATAACAAGGATCAATCGACACATCCACAACATAGGATTCATCGGATGTTCCATCCCAAAACGACATGCTAGTGCCTCTTTTCGCTTGCATCATCATTCAAAGCTTGTTGATATACAGGGTCAGTCGCAGAGTGTACAGGGTCGGTCGTAGAACCAGCCCCTTCAACACGCTCGTAGGCTGCAACTATCTTTTGTACCAGCGAATGCCTAACCACGTCTTTGTCACTAAGATCGCAAAAAGCAATTCCCTCTATGTCTTTAAGAATGCTACGCACAGACAAAAGTCCAGAGGATCGCCTAGGTAAATCTATTTGAGTGACATCACCAGTAACAATGATCTTGGAACCAAAGCCAAGCCTAGTTAGAAACATCTTCATTTGCTGTGAGGTCGCATTTTGCGCCTCATCCAGAATCACAAAACTCTCGTTTAAAGTACGCCCACGCATATAAGCCAGTGGAGCCACCTCAACGATGCCCTGCTCAAGAAGCTCAGTCGCCCGAGCATTATCCACCATGTCGTAAAGGGCATCATAAAGTGGGCGCACATAGGGATCGACCTTTTCGGAAAGTGTGCCAGGAAGGTAACCGAGCGATTCTCCAGCCTCCACAACCGGGCGGGCAAGGATGATCCTGCCGATTTCTCGACGATTAAGTGCTGCTATCGCCATGGCCATAGCTAGGTATGTCTTGCCCGTTCCTGCAGGGCCTATCGCAAAGGTAATCGTATTGGAGCGTATGGAGTCGGCATATCTCTTTTGACCGGCAGTTTTAGGACGGATTGCCTTGCCTCTGTAGGTGAGCAGAATATCGTCTCTAAGCTCGCTTGGGCCAAACTGCCCACTGCGCAGCAAATCGGCACTTTGATCTATAAAGGACTCGCTCAGCTCGTCTCCTTCTTCGATTGCCTTAATGCAATCAGTCAGCAAAGCAGAAGCAGCCCTTGTTTCTGCAGGATCACCAACTATCGTAACTGAGTCTCCCCTAAGAGTGATCCTTGCATCAAATCTCGACTCTATTGCCCTCAAAAAGCTGTCTTGAGTGCCTACCAACTTTCGCATGTCAAAGCCCTGCGGAATTTTTATCGTTGTTGTGACGCTAGCTGCTTGCACCCTTCCCCTTTCGACTTTGTCTAGTTTTACCAAGTGCCATTGGCATGTCCCCATTGTTGGAGGAATCTCGTAGCTATTCTAAGCCCCTATCCGGCTCTTTGTGCCAAGAGCCTTCCATTAGAAAGAAGCTCACTTAATTGAAGACTGATTAATTTTCCTGTTGATAACTCCTGTTCAACCCAAACCTCGTGGTAACTTTCGGACATACCTTCGTGTGGGCTAAGCATTAGTACCTGCTCCCAAGTTCCAAGCCTAGAAAGCGCATCGGCTTGTTCCATAGACTTGGCAAGATCACGCATTTTTGCAGACCTTTGAGCACTAATTTTGGGATCTATCTGGTTTGGCATGTCTGCTGCCGGAGTTCCAGGGCGTTTAGAAAAGCGAAAAACATGCATTCTCGAAAATCTCATGGCTTTACAAAATGCATAGGTCTCTTCAAAATCCTCGTCGGTCTCGCCCGGAAAGCCCACTATCAAATCCGTGCTGATTGCCACATCGGGTCTGATTTCTCTAAGCCATGCCACCCTCTGAGCAAAATCTTGAGTCAAACACTTACGACCCATTGCCCTAAGAGTGCGATCGCAGCCCGATTGCAGTGGCATATGAAAGTGGGCGCAAAGCCTAGCCGGATGATCTTGCAAAAGCTCCAGCAAATCTGTATCTACGCTCTGCGGTTCAATCGACGAGAGGCGAATCCTGCCAATATCCGTGGTTTCTAGCGCAGTTCTAACTAGCTTTGCCAGACTCATCTCGCCATCGTTATAGCAGCCAACATTAATGCCAGCCAAGATGATCTCGCCTACACCCGAATTGGCCGCTTCTTCAATTTGAGCCAAGGCCTTCTGGTGATCTAGAGACCTAGCCTTGCCTCTGGCCCTACATACAATGCAGTATGTGCATTCGTTGTCGCAGCCATCCTGAATCTTTATATCTACCCGTGTCTTAAATTCAACAGTGCTTCTCAAAGCCACGGCATCTGCAGAAACACTGGAAAGCAACTCTGGGTTTTGCTTGCCCTCGCTAAGAATGGAGATTGCTCTAGCCTGAGCCTGAACATGAGATGGAATAACCTCCACCCCCTCAGCAAGGCCTGCAAGTCCAACTGGATCCATCGCAGCCGCACAGCCAGTAACTACAATTGGACAGCTTGCATTCTTTCGAGCATGGCGAATAGCTTTACGAGTTTTGGAATCGGCCTCGGCCGTAACTGTGCAGGTGTTGATAACAACAAGATCGGCATCGCTTAGCTTAGAACGTTTTGCCCCGCACTGCATACAGGCAGCCGCTATTGTATCTGCCTCGACTCGGTTGACCTTACATCCCAGATTCACCACAGCAAAACGTGGAGTCTGCACCTGCCTAGGAGACTGCTGTGTAGAATCATCAGGAAGATCTGTAGTCAGGGCGGAGTCAGAGCCAGTAGCCAAGGCAGAATCAAAACTCAAGCTACACATCGATAGTTCCCCAAGCTGGAGCAGCAGTTGATGAGCGCCTAGTGCCTAAACTGTTTCCTAGACCACCCAGTTCATAGATTGCCAAAGCACTGGCTATCACACCTGCAGTCTCGGTGCGAAGGATCAGATCTCCCAAAGTTACTGTTTTGGCCCCAGCTTTGCAAAGTTGTTCTATCTCAGAGGCTTCAAAGCCGCCTTCTGGGCCTACAAACAAAAAGACCTTTGAGTTGCGATCGATGTCTCTAAGGCAATCTGCAATTGAACCAAAATTGCACTCCTCCCAAGGCACTATCAGCACATCAGCAGACGAAGCCTCGGTTATTGCTTGGCTTAAATCCATTGGCACATCAATCGTTGGAAGCACCGGTTGCCCAGACTGCTTAGCAGCGGATAAGGCTACAGCTCTCCAACGCCGCACTCTCGACTCTCTTTTGGAAGAATCTAGCGACACTATGCAGCGCGCAGTCATAGCTGGGATGATCCTTCTTACCCCAAGTTCTACAGCTTGGCGCACCAGCAAATCCATGCGCTCGCCCTTAGAAACCCCTTGAACCAAAGTCACATTGGGTCGATAAGGTAATTCCAAAACAGAAACAAGTTCGACCTCACAGCTAGGATCCTTAGTAGCCGAGGAACGAACTGGGGGACGAATCACTACGGCCTCTACTGCCATGCCTCGACCATCTGAGAGGCGAATATGTTCGCCTGGCTTTATGCGCAAAACCCCCATATGGCGGGCCTCATCGTACGAAAGAGAAATTTCGATGCGCTTGAGAGTATCTGGAACTCCAGAATCCAGGGCTTCCAAAGTATCCAAAGCCCCAGAATTTAAGGTATCCGAAGTATCCAAAGCCCCAGAATCAAAAACATCTGAACCTAGGGCTTCTGAACCCAAGGTATCTGTTTCCAAGGATTCAGAAACTAAAGATTCAGATATATCTTCGCAAAAGAAAAGTGGAAGAGACATCAGCGATTGCTCCTAGAACAGAGCTTCTCTGAGCTTTCTAAATGCACTCTTGCGATGCTCCTCGGCAACATCATCCCCCAAAGCCGCAGCTGCCTTTTCTAGGGCATGACGTTGTTCCTTGTTGAGCTTGCGTGGGATTTCTATCCAAACATGCACGAATAGATCGCCTCGGTTTTCACTCTTGAACCTAGGCATTCCCTTGCCCTTAACTCGAATAACATCTTCGTTTTGAGTACCCTCTGGAATTTTAACCACAAGCTCTTCGTCGGGCAGTATTCCTTCGAGCATCAAGTTTGCTCCAAGAGCAGCCTGAAGCATCGAAATATCTAAGCGTGTATGCAGGTTGTCATTTTCTCGCTGAAAAAACTCATGCTCGCTTACACGAATCTTTACCAGCAGATCACCACAGACATCTCCGCGAAGACCAGCCTCGCCCATGGCCTCAACCTTAATTTGCTGAGCCTCGCGTATTCCCTTAGGAACCTGAATGGTAACCTTCTCGCGCTGAGGAGTACGCCCCTCCCCATCGCAGTCTGGGCAGGGTTTGTCAATCTTGCTACCCTCACCAGCACACTCAGGACAGGTAGTCTGAGTCTGAACAGTTCCAAGAATTGTGCGTTGGTTGCTAGTTACCACACCTCTACCACCGCAGTTGGGACAAGTTATTGTGTTGCCACCCTTAGCCGCACCTGTAGCATTACAGGATTTGCAAGGAGCAAGTCTTTCATAAGAGATATCCTTGCTAACACCTTGGGCAATCTCCTCCAAAGTAAGAGTGAGACTCATGGCCATATTTCGCCCGGCTGTCCTTACTCTAGTGCCAGAACCCGAGCCCTGTCCACCTCCAAAAAAGGTGTCAAAAATATCCGCCATCCCCCCAAAGCCGCTAAAGATGTCAGAGAAGTCTGTATACCCGCCACCAAAGCCACCAACACCATCTACTGTGCCGTATCTATCGTATTGAGCCCGCTTTTGCTCATCAGAAAGAACCGCATAAGCCTCGTTAAGTTCCTTGAACTTGGCTTCGGCATCCGGATCCTTACTAACATCAGGATGGATTTTGCGAGCTTTTTTATAAAAAGCTTTCTTGATTTCGTCCTGCGAGGCGCTTTTAGGCACCCCTATCGTTTCGTAGTAATCTACTGCCACCTGCTTTACTCCTGCTTTTATCCCAACGACGCTACCGCGCCCCTAAATGTCTTATACGCAGCAAAAACACAAGGAAATCCTTGTTTGGGCTGTCCAGCTTGCTTGACCAGTTTGGGCAGTTTAGTCTGTCAGACTTGTTTAGCCCGCCTAGCCTGCATAGCCTATTCGGCTTACTTGGCCCACCCAGCCCGTTTAGCCTGTCTAGCCCATCAGGCCCGTTTAGCCGCGATTTTTATCCTTCATTGCTTCATCCAAAAAACCCGAGGCTCGCCTTACGGCATCTATGACTCTTTGATAATCCATCCTCGTTGGACCAATAATAGCCACCATACCCTCACTACCATCGCAACCATAGCTCGAAGCTACAACAGAGATATTCGAAAAGGTCTCATCCGTGTTCTCGTGACCAATACGCACAGCCATCCCTTTACTTGCCAGCAAATCGCCAAGCAGCCTAAAAATAAGCAGATCATCCTCGAGCAGCCTGGCAAAACCCAAGGTGAGTGCCGACATCGACTGCATCTCGGGCTGTGCAAATAGATCATCAAGTCCATTTAGATGCACTCTGTCGTGCTCTTCTTCTAAAAGACACTCCTCCACATGAGTAGTCAGCAAATCCAACTCTTTGCCAACACAAGGATCACTTACCTCCACATTTACGCTGGAAACCTCTGCCTTTGCTGGATCAAAGCCACCCTTGATATCAAAACGCTGATTAAGAAGCGACTCCAAGACACTAATCTCTTCGGAGCTGTGTGGTTTTGAAAGTTCGACAGTGCGATTTAGTACCCTACCGTCATAAACAGCAATCACAAGAATCACATACTTGTCGTCCATCGGAACCAAGGCTATGCGTTTGATTGCCACATTAGAAAGACTTGGAGCCAGAACCACCGATAGACAATCGGTAAACCGATTGAGTGCTCGGCTGGTAAGTTTAAGCAGATTATCAAGCTCGCTAGCACTTTCTTTTAGTTCGCGAGTCATCTCGTCATCCTCGTTTGGAGTCGGGATGGGAGCCGAGATGCCTTTGCTGCTATCACTAGCACTTCTGCCTTGCATAGACTGCGAATCTAAACTGCTGTCACTTGCGTAAGTATTAGCCAAAGCCGAGACTGCCAGATCTGAATCTGCTAAATCTTCTGGATGTCTACGATTAGCCGAGCTAGCGCTTTTTACAGAGCTGGACTTGCTGGACTTGCTGGATTTGCTGGATTTGCCGGATCTACTAACGGCTGCAGCTGAATTCACTGCATCTGCAGAGCTAGGATCCTGAGTTTGAACTTGAGCTTGATCCGAGTTGTGAGTCTGATTTTGACCCTGATACATCTTGGCAAGTAGTTCATCTACAAATGTTCGATAACCAGAGTCGGTAGGGATTCTTCCAGAGGAGACATGCGGAGATATAACATATCCATCCTCCTCTAAAACATATAACTCATTTCGCACCGTCGCCGAGCTAACACCAATCTTGTGCTTGCCCACGATCGCACGGGAGCTGACGGGGGTAGCTGTGGAGATGTACTCCTCTATCAATGCGTTTAGAACCCGCCTTCTACGATTGCTGAGCATCTCATCCCCCTTCCCATAAAAACTAAACATGAGTTCCAAGTTATAAGTACTTCAGAAACTCCCGTCACTTGCAAGCAAGTTTAGCAGCTTGGGTTGGAGAGTGCTAAAAGAGCCGCTTAAGGTTTGCAAACGGTATCAAGTTTATAGCCGTAATTTATAGTGCGCCTATAACGCACAATTCCAGATAAGTTCGTAAAGCTCGTTTCCGATAAGCCAGCCTTTGATAGTAGGAACAACTGAACCAGCCGAGCTAATTTGAACCAATCCAAGATTCAAGGCCTGTTCAATTGCATATTGAATTTGGGGAACTTCATCGAGGCATTTTTGGAAAAAGTCTGAACTAATCCCTGCAGAAGTTCTAAGTGCAAGCATCGCATCCTCGCATAAAGCTTGCCTATGATCAAGAATTTCTATCTCTGCTTGACCCGAGATGGTTTTGAGGCGCAAACGCGATTGATCCTGTTGATTTTGTGGCTCCAAAAGCTGCTTATATAACTTGTCCCCTGCTGTCTTGTCCCCTGCTGTCTCATTTACTGCTACCTCATTTACTGCTATCCCATCTCCTGCCCACTTTGACAAAGCAGAACTTTGCAAAAGCTCAGGAGCATCCGACAGGCTAAGCATGCTTGCAGCCCCATCTCCCAAGCCAAGATAAGCAGATCCATTCCAACAAGAAAGATTATGCTTACTCTCAAATCCAGGCTTGGCATAGCTAGCTACTTCGTAGTGATCAAAGCCCGCATCAAGAAGGATTTCTCTAGCAATGAGCATGTGATCGGCCTGAACATCCTCATCCACATCTGGAACAGATCCGCTTTCTACAGCCCGACAGAGGGGAGTTTCTTTCTCCACCATAAGGGGATAAACACTAATGTGACTTAGACCCATATATGTCAGCTCTTCTAGGCTGTTTACAAATGTGGATACGTCCTGGCCCATAATCCCACAGATAAGATCGGCACTAACATTGTCTAGGTGTTCTGCAGCTGCTGAGATTGCAGCCCTAGCAGCATCGGCGCTATGTACTCGACCAAGAATTGCTAGTACAGAGTCATCCAAACTCTGTACTCCTATAGATAAACGATTTACCCCCATTTGAGCCAAGCTTTTGACAAGGCTGGCATCGAGCGAATCAGGGTTGCACTCAACTGTAAACTCAGCAATCCGAGAGAGATCTACTGCCGAAACAAGCGCATCTATTAAATGGCAAAGCCGCTGCTTGCCAATAAAACTTGGGGTTCCGCCCCCTATGTAGATAGTACTAAGTCCAGCAAGCAGACCAGTCCTAGAGGCCAAAGAGATTGAGTGCTCCAAACTAGCGACATATTCATCGATATATGAATCGCTTAAAGGTATGGCTTGAGTATAAAAATCACAGTAATTACAGCGCTTAACACAAAAAGGAATATGAAGATACAGGGAACTAAAAGGATTGAACATTTTAGGCCCTAGCCCTTGTGGATGGCAAGCTGCTCAGGCTCAAAGCTGCTTAAGCGCAAAGCCAGTAGATCAAATAATTCCTCGTAATCCTGCTTGCTCTTGCACAGCATTATTTGCCTGCGTGCAGCCGATGCTCCAGGCAAAGCTTTTAGATAAGCTGGTAGGCAGGTGCGCAACTTAACGAGATGTCTGCCTCCACGATCAGCTAAAAGCCTCATATGAATGCGGGCTACTCTGAGTCTTTCAGTAGCATCGGGCTCATCAGGCACTTGTGCGAGCACCTGCGAAGGCAGCTGCGAAGTGTTATCGGGCACCTGTGCGGACAGCCGCGAAGACTCTTGCAAAGGCACCTGCGAAAGTGCCTGCAAAGTGTCATCAGATACCTGTGCGGACACCCGCGAAGTCACCTGCGCAGGTACCCGCAAACCAGACCCCGACACGCTCTCTAAAACCGACTCACTCCCCAAAATACCCCTGCAAGTATCCAAATACTTCTTAGTTCTGGCAAAAATCCAAGGATTACCCTGCGCACCACGAGCGATCATTGCAGCACTAGCATCTGTTACATCCAGACAGCGCTTTACAGAAACAGGATCCATCATGTCCCCGCTTGCAACAACTGGGATAGAAACAGCATCCACAACCCTAGCAATAAGATCCCAATCGGCCTTGCCGTGATACAAATCTTCTGCATAGCGCCCATGAACACAAATCGCCGAAGCTCCCGAGGCCTCAGTCATTTTTGCAAACTCAACCGCGTTTTCCCGACCCCGCTTAAAACCCCGCCTAAACTTAACAGTTACCGGCAGATCTACCGCATCTACCACACGAGAAATAATGCGCGAGGCAAGTTCTGGAGTCTCCATAAGAGCCGAGCCCTCGCCCTTACGAACAACCTTTCTTGCAGGACATCCCATATTGATATCCACTGCAGCAAGTCGATCCCCCAAGCGTTCTGCAACAAAAACAGCAGCTTGCGCCATGATGTCCGGATTGTTTCCAAAAAGCTGTACTGCCGCAATATCTTCTGAGTCGGCCAGCTCCAGATATTCAAGAGTCTTTTTGTCGCGGTAATGAATCCCCATTGCCGAGATCATCTCGGTGCAGGTAAGGCCAGCACCAAAGCTCTTGCAAATGCCCCTAAAGATCGCATCCGTCCAACCTGCCATTGGACCTAACAACAAGGGATTGTCTTTAAACATCGCACGCATGCGATCTGCATTAGAAGGCGATCCGGTCGACTCAAAGACTTGGATGTCCCTCACTCGTCAACCTCTAAGATCGCCATAAAGGCTTCCTGCGGAACCTCCACATTGCCGATGGCTTTCATGCGTTTTTTGCCAGCCTTTTGCTTTTCTAGCAGCTTTCGTTTGCGCGAAATATCACCACCATAGCACTTGGCCAGCACATCCTTGCGCTTGGCTTTAACATTGGTTCGCGAAATCACCCTGCCGCCAATAGCAGCCTGAATTGGCACCTCAAAAAGCTGTCTGGGGATAACATCTTTGAGTTTGCGAGTTAGCGAATTTCCACGATCGTAAGCCTTGTCTGTATGAATGATAAAACTCAGTGCATCCACGGGCTTGCCAGATATCAGAATCTCGAGCTTAACCAGATCAGAGGGCCTATAACCCGACAGCTCATAATCTAGAGTCGCATAACCCTTAGTGCGGCTCTTGAGTTTGTCAAAAAAGTCGAGGATTAGCTCCGATAGCGGCATCGACCACTTCATCTCAACTGTGTTCATCGACAGGTATTGCATGTTGTCAAAAACGCCGCGATGCTCAACCGAGACCTCCATAACGGCACCAACAAAATCTGGTGGCACCAATATAGAAGCTTTGATGTAGGGTTCTTCTATGTGCTCGATAGCAGCTGGATCGGGATAGTCTTGCGGCGAGTGCATCGTAATAAGCTCGCCAGACTTCATATATACACGGTATTCGACGCTAGGAGCCGTGGCGATAAGATCCAAGCCAAACTCGCGCTCCAGTCGCTCCTTGATAACCTCCATATGCAAAAGCCCCAAAAAACCCACCCTAAAACCAAAGCCAAGAGCATGGGAATTTTCTGGCTCATAAACCAAAGCTGCATCGTTTAGAGAAAGCTTATCCAGTGCATCACGAAGTGTTGAATACTGATCGCCTTCTATTGGAAAGATTCCCGCAAAAACCATGGGCTTTACCTCGCGATAGCCCTCAAGCGGCTCTTCGGCACCACCTTTTTGCAGAGTGATCGTATCGCCAACCTTAATAAGCGAGGGGTCCTTAAGACCAGTAACTAGGTATCCAACCTCACCGGGGCCAAGCGAATCTACTGGTGTGTTATCGGGACGTCTAACCCCCACCTCTTCGACCTCTGCCTTTGTGTTGTTGGCCATACACAATATCTTATTGCCCTTACAAACCGATCCATCCATTATGCGAACCAGTGCAACTACACCTCGATATGCATCGAAATAAGAGTCAAAGATAAGAGCTTTAAGTGGAGCATCTGCATTGCCTGTAGGAGCTGGGATTGTATTGACTATGGCCTCTAAAAGTTCGTGAATTCCCTCCCCTGTTTTACCCGAGGCAAGTACAGCCTCGTCAGCAGGAATCGCCAGACCTTCCTCGATTTCTTCCTTTGCCTTATCTGGATCGGCAGCAGGAAGATCAATCTTGTTTATGAGAGGGATTATCTCGAGATTTGAGTTCATTGCCAAAGAAGCATTGGCTACCGTTTGTGCTTGCACGCCCTGGGCTGCATCCACAACAAGAACAGCACCTTCGCAGGCAGCAAGCGAGCGCGAGACCTCATAGGCAAAATCCACATGACCAGGGGTGTCGATTAGATTGAGATGGTAAGTTTGTCCATCGTCAGCATCATAAAGAATGTGAACTGGCTGAGATTTGATGGTAATGCCGCGCTCGCGCTCAATGTCCATTGAGTCGAGCACCTGATCAACCATATCTCTATCGGAGATTGTGCCTGTTGCCTGCAAGATGCGATCGGCGATGGTGGACTTACCGTGATCTATATGGGCGATGATTGAAAAATTTCTGATTAGCTTTAAATCCATAATGGAGATAACTAAATCAGCTCACCGCTTTTTCGTCAACAACATCTGTGACTTCAAGGATTTCAACTTCTACTACGTTTCGGGCAGCTGCATTTCGAGCACCCGAAGCACTAGATCCAACTGTGGTTTGACGGCCAGCATTGCTACGATACCCTGCTGTAGACGATGAGGGCCTAGCCTGCTGTTGATAGGCTGCATAACGCCTAGAAAATGAAGCTGTGGAGTAAGAATTGCCTCTGTAATTTCCATTCGAAGCGGAGTTGGAATTCCAACTTCCCCCCGAACCACGATTCGACCCACTTTGAATTCTCTTAAACCCAGAAACAATACAAAAGATGATGCCCAGGATGACAATCACACCAAAAACAATTACGGCCAGAAATATTGACCCAAGAGCCGCCAAGAACCCCATCAAACCTCGATTCGAATTTGCCTACCACAATCAAATCAACTGACGCAAGAATATACTGGGCAACAATATTGCAACAACGCGCCAGTGTCTAGATTTATAACGCTCATAGTACTGGCGTATTATCGCACGTATGCGAGTTAAATGAAAAATCGTCACACAACCAACATTTTTTGCACCATAGGCCGGTTCGTAATGCTTGACATGATAAGCATTATCAGATATCAGTGATCGGGATGCGACACAGGTATCGAAAAAGATGGGTGGTCAAAATGAAAGCAAAAAACTGCGTTGCAATCGCTTTTGGAATTTGCCTAGCTATGTCGCTTCTCGGTGGATGTAGCACATACTCAACTGATGAATCCACTGAGGCCGCTAGCAGTGAAGGAACTGGATCCGATGCTCAGGTGAGCATCGCAACCTTCAATGGGCTGAAGACTCTGACAATTGAAGGAGTTGACTACACCCTTCCCTTTTCCGGAGCGGATCTGACCAGCGCTGGATGGGAGGCGGTCGATTCCATAGAAATGGAGTCTGACGGGGATAACAGTATGTTTTGGACCGTAGCTTACGTCGCCTGCTACAACGAAGCCAGTGATCTTTATGCAACGTTTGCATTGAGAAACCAGGCTGATTACACTGTCACCAGCCTAGATGAGGCGGAGGTGGCTGGTGTCAGAGTGCGCCTTGGTGATCTGGGCGACACTTCAGCAATGGGGGTTGCAGGCGGAGTCGAAATTGGCCACAGTCTAGACAGCGCGATTGCGATACTTGGAGAGCCAGTTACTAACAATGTAGCGAAAAGTCGCAACTCTGGGACGGACAGTGATGTCGCTACTGCTTCGGTGGAGTGGGGGTTTGCTGATCCATCCAGTAATGAACTCGAGATCACCTTGTCTGTTGATATGGAAACTGATGCTGTCGAGAGTATCGACTTTATTCTTTCGAAATACTAGCATGGTCGTGCCGAACAGGCCGACGGGGCGAGCGCGATGTCATCGACATCGCGCCGCGAGTTCTTCCGCACCTGCGTATAGTGGCTGACCGAGAAACCCTAATCGCTGGTTGTCCTATAAGTTGCCATCTATGCAAAAACATGCATACAGCGGAATGCTCCTAAGCTCAATCCCAGTGTTGCTTGCCGTGTGGCCGAACTCGTTTTCAGATATACGAATAGCATAGGGCGAACTGCCTTCTGCCATGAGCTTTCGAAGACTTTTGACACCCACATTGCGCGATGACTTTACCTCAATAGGAACAACTTGAGCATCTTGTGTCTGAAACACAAAATCTATCTCTCCACGACCGGCGTTTTCTTCTGGCATCCAGTAAAACGTCTTCAGATCGTTTGCCTTAAGGGATTGCATTACATAGTTTTCCGCGAGAGCTCCGCGAAAATCGGAGGAAAGCACTAGGCTCCTAGAACGATCGAGGATCAGCTGAGGGTCTACGTTGAACTTATTGAACATAATCCCGGTGTCTGCTACATAAACTTTAAAGAAACTTCCTTCTAAGTCGTTGTATGCGGCAAGTGGAGCCTGGGTATCGCGAGTAAGATTGTTGATGGTGATAATGCCTGCGGCGTTTAGCCATTCGAGCGGCTCCAAAAGCCTACTTCGACGCCCTCCCCGTACAACATCGGCGTATTTGAACTTCTTTGTAGATGCACGAAGAAGCTGACTGGGAAGGCTCTCCCAGATTCTCTTGGCAGAAATACCGCTGATCCCATTAGCTGGATCCGTCATGTCTGCTGTGTAGGTGTCATCGATTTCCCGTTGCGCAGTTCTTACCTGCTCCATATCGCTGGTTTCCACCCAAAGCCGCACAGGTAGAGGCATGCCACCTACTACGAGATATCTGCGGTAAAGCTCGAGTGCTTCTTCATGAAGGATATACGGCTCAAGCGTTTGATAGTGCTCGCGGATTGTCTCAGCTACGTGATCTTCGCCGATAGCCCAAAGAAACTCTTCAAAGTCTAGTGGATGCATTTCTACCTGAAGCACCCCTGATGGAAATGGCAAGGTTCTTCGTTTGGTGCTAATTCCCAAAAGGCTACCGCTTGCCATGACGCGCCAGTGAGACTCTGCGAAGAAACGAAGTGAATTTAAAGCGCGCTCATTGAGTTGAACCTCATCAAAAAACAGAAGTGAGTTTTCAGGATAAAGTTTTGTCTTGCTGTATTCCTCAATTCGAGAGACTATACCCTCGATATTGTTTGTTGGTAGATCGAATATGCGGTTAATTGAATCAAGATCGGCTTGAAAATCAAGTCTGACAAAACTAGGGCCAGCCAGATCAAACCCAACTTGATTGGCCAGAAAGGTCTTTCCTGTTCGTCTGGCTCCCCCTATTAACAGCGGTCTAGAATCTTCAGACGCGTACCATTTTTGAACGGTGTCGTACATTTTTCGCTTTAGAACCAAATTGGAGTTTTGCATTGCAATTCCCTAGTTTGTACACTTTTCTACTAAAAAATATGTACAGATTGTACATGAAATCACTGCATAACATGTACAGGCCAGACATAAAGTTTTAGCCGTGCTTAAGCAGACAAATGATGCGTCGTTGATTGATGCATTGATGCGCTGACTCGCTCACGCTGATACCTGAAATGTCTGAAATGACAGCCAAACCTATCATTATTGATAGTTGAACCTATCATTTCTACCAAGCCAAGCTATCATTATTAGCAACTTCTCAAACTCATCCCTCATTAGAAAACGTCCCATTCTCGGCACACAACGCAAAAATCGGGCAGGAGAATCCCACCCGATTTTTGTTACCCGTATATTTACGTATTTACGTTTTCCTTGACTACTCTACATCGGCAAAAAAATCATACAGCCGGATTTCATTTCCTAGAAAATCCGTCCCCTCACAAGTATAGGGGTCAATCGTGTACCAATCCCATGTTGCAGTCGAGCCGCCATTCGTCTCATAGAGATGAATCACAACGTCATCTCCCTCATAGTGATCGATCTCAACAATGGGTGGGACAGTGCCATGTACATATTCATAATATTGCTTTGCAAGTTCTACCAAAAGCTCGTCAGAAAAGCGCTCTTCCAGGAAAATCCCGATTATTCTCCATTCGTCATTTATGTAAGCAATATCTATTTTGCAGCTTGCTCCAAAGATGATACTTTCACCCTGGTAAAGAGTAAGATCCATATTCACAATATACAGACTCTCGACTCGTTCCAGTTCCATCATTGATAGATAATAATTGTTTAGCAGATACACATGAGTAAAAGTAGTTACTTTAATTGTCTCCCCAATTGAGTAGTCTATTTGATCGATTTCCTCACTTGAGAGAAAGTCTGTTATCGTGTCCGTAAGTGAGTCCGAGACTGACAGGTTATCGCCCCCATACAGTAAGTTCTCATAGGCAGAAACATCTCTATCCTCAAGAGCCTTTTCCAATATTGCTACAAGATCTTCATAACTTCCCTCGACATCTGGATGAGCATACCAGGTCGCAGATATTCGATCGCTCTCCGAGAAGAGATACAGTTCTAGATCGTAACCGCCTTCTGCATTTTCCCAACAATAGCTCTCTACATAAGCCCATGTATCTTTGCTGTCGAAAAGATAAGAATAAGTACCGTGCATAGGAGAATCACCGTAAATAGACTCAAAAGCAGCGCATACATCGTCTAAGCTATATACAGAAGCATCGCAAGACCAAGAAAAACTCAGCACGGTATCAGTTTCTATCCCTGACTCTGCAAGCGATGACAGAGTTTCCTCATCCTCTGTATGATAAAAGAAAAAACTCCCTGTTCCACCTATATCCATAAATGAAATATCTGTTGTCGCGTAATAGTAATCGAGATATTCGTAAGGCTGAGTAATATCGTATGCATCGGAATAAAGTTCTTTGTAATCGCTGCCAACAAGAGAAAGATACTCTGTAAA
>CAZOMM010000001.1:13848-79050 GCA_964581165.1 uncultured Coriobacteriaceae bacterium | reverse complement strand
CATCGGAATAAAGTTCTTTGTAATCGCTGCCAACAAGAGAAAGATACTCTGTAAATGGGGTTGTTCGGCTGCTGTTCCTGAAAGCAAGTATCCCAAAAGCGATAACCGCTATGGCCACAATGCATACTGGCAGAATAATGGCTATTTTAGGGATAGGCTTTTTCTGGAGATGCCGTTTCTGTTCTTGAGCGCTCCAGTTTACATCTGGTTGCGCTGTGCTTTGTACTGCCTGGCCGAATTGCGCTGCATTTTGCATTTCTGCAGCCTTCGATTTGTCGAATGGCGCGCCGCAACTCATACAAAACGCCGCCTCTGACTTGTTTTCCGTACCGCATTGCGTACAGAAAACTGTTTTGGGTATCTCTTCTGAGAACTCAATACGAGAACCGCAATTTGCGCAGAACTTTTGATCTTCGGATTTTAATTTTGTTCCGCATTGTCTACAGAATAGAGAGGATTTATTCTCCATCTTTCATTTCCCTCCAATTCTTTAAGCGACGTAATGTCTCAGAACGACATGCGAATATTAAATACAGAAGCCGCAGACGATAGCAAGCAAGTCGCCAGTGCTGTTTGATTCGAGCATAAGAAGGTGGGGTGAATTGTCTATAAGAAATTCATTACGTAGGGAAATAAACTTTTCTTTTGCAGTAATGTGACCTAAACGTAAGTTTAGTCTTAAAGCAGGAGGGGCTGAAAGCCCCCGGTGGGCGCGATGGCCTTTTGGCCTGAGCGGCCGCCGCTGGTTCGATTCGCTTCTGCGCGACCAGGTTTCTAATGCATTTAGCGGTGGCATGCTATCTGTTCCCCTCAATTGCCGAGAGCGCCTTTGTTGTCGCAAGGATTGGAATTCCGCCGTAGCGCCCCTCGAGGTACTGCTTGCCTATGCGCGCATCGCTTCTCAGGTTGAAGCTGTCGAGTGGGTAGAGCGTGGATGTTCCGTCTTCGTTCCTGTCGACGAACCAGATTTCGTCTCGGCGAAACAGCTCATCGGTCATGATGCTGTTTTCGTGAGTAGTAAAGACGAGCTGACAGCAGTCGTCGGCATGGGCATCAGTAAAAAGTTTCACAATCTGTGCCGTCAACATAGGATGAAGACTGCGATCGAGTTCATCGATGATAAAAACGGTGTCACGTCTTTTCGTGAACAGGATATCCATGAAATCAAACAGCCTCTTGGTGCCATCTGACTCATCGCCAAAGTCAAAGGTCAGAGAGGATCCGGTATGACCAATTTCCAGCGTGGTTGCAGTTGGATCGTTGAATCCGTCTCGCTCGAAGCCGACAAATACGTTTTCGTTGCGAAGCGTCATAACGAGCTTGGAGCTGTCGTCTTTTGGAGGATTGGAACGAAGGATGTCCTTAACTGCAACGACTAGTGCTGCAGGAATTTTCTTTTCGAGATCATTGAATGGAACGGGAGTTTTCTTTAGAGACAAGATGCCTGTATCTAACGATGCAAGGAGTTCTGCGACCGAATCGAGCGTGCTCCCATCGGTGTAAAACTCCACCTTTGATGGACCTCGCCCGGGAAGCATAATATCGATTCCATCAGTAAACCACGCAAAAGCTTTCACTAAGTCCTGTAGCGGCGAGTCTGGCGCTATCACTTTTCCCCGACCAATGAAAGGCAAAAAGAGGCTGTGTTTCCCAAAGTCCGATCCAAGGAAATCTTCGCTATAGATTCGCATGCGCGCCCGCTCGTCGTCTGAAAGCTTACTCTCGAGCCGCTTGCCAATTTCGATCGCATCTCTTTCTCTAGAGAAAAGAGTTTTGGGTGATCCATTAAGATCGATGAGCCATTCCGATGTGACGGTGAATTGACTTAAAACGCAGCTGAAGCCGTAATCGAAGACTTTTCCATCCACAGAAAACTGGATGTCAAAGGTAGATTCCTCATTGACGTAACCAGCGCCAACGCGACAAAACTCCCTTGAGGTATCAGCTGGAATTCCTCCGCCAGACACTGCAGTATTGAGAAAAAGAAACGCTTTGACAAGAGAGCTCTTTCCGCTTGCGTTTCCACCGTAGATCACGCCGTAACGCAAAATTTTTGCCCCGTCTTTTGAGTCGCATATGTGTTCTGGTAGCGCCTGAATTTTAGAAGAGGAGACCATTTCGAATTTTATGGGTTCGGTTCCGATTGATCTAAAGTTTTTGCAGGAGAAACGGATTAACATGATGGTCACCTTTTTTATTAAGACGATTTGTGCGTTGAATATTTTGAAATTATACCCAATAGCAGAACAAAATTATGATATTGAACGAAATAAGCGATAAATCCACGCTTGCGCTGGACCTCACCCCCTCATGGCGTTCAAGGTGTTTGCATGCCAGTTCGTAGCACGCTGCGAGCTCCTATTTGCTGTAACCACACCTGTGCCCACCGAGCACAAGTTCGCCGCAAAGATGAACTCGATCTACTTGTCCATGTGCGATAGCAATGCTTCCGAGCACAAACAGTAACCTAAACGTGTATATCGCAAGACTAGATGTCGGATAGGATCGTGCAGAACTTTCATCCCCACAAAACTCGCAGAGGCAGACCAGAAGTAGGGTTTACTCCACCCTTTCGAAATAATGTTTATAGCGAGCCATCAAGTCATATTCTGGACACTTATTCTGGACATTGTTAGAATCTGTCCAGTTTGATGTCCAGAATAAGCGTGGGCGGCTAAGGTGGCTACAGTGGACAAAAGGCTCGAAAGATATCTCGCAATAGGCGAAGGCGTTAGTGTGGAATTTAAACGTTGTGGCGGCAGAGTTGAAAAGGATGTTTACGAGACCATTTGCTCGTTTGCAAACCGTCAAGGTGGCAATATTTTTCTGGGCGTTTTGGATGATGGATCAGTAGAAGGTGTTTCTGAGGCAGCAGCAAAGTCGATCGAACGAAACATTGTAAACGTCACCAACAATCCCGAACTCTTCAACAGTCCACCTATGACTGAGATCGAGAGGATCCCGGTAGGAGACGACAAAGTTGTCATAAGAGTTTGGGTTCCGATGGGGCCGGTTCTTTACGAGTTTAAGGGCACCGTCTACGACCGAGTCGCAGATGCCGATGTAAGGGTGAAAACCGAGGCCCATAAAGCGGTGCTGATAATTCGCAAGCAGGGGTTTTTCACGGAACGCACTGTATACCCATGGGTGAGCGAAGACGATCTTGAAATGGAATTGTTAGATGAGGTCAGGCGTGAAATTCATTACGCAAACCCAAGACATCCTTGGCTGAGTTTAAACGACGACGAACTTCTTCGAAGTGCTAGGCTTTACGGCCGCGATCCGATATCAGGAGAAAAAGGATTCAATCTTGCTTCTGTAGTATTGCTCGGACGAGAGGAAACAATTTTCGACATTCTTCCGCTCTACCGAACTGATGCAATCTTGCAGAGACAAGACAAAGATCGCTATGACGACAGATTGACATGTAAGAAGAACCTGATAAGAGCCTATGAAGAGCTTGTCGGCTTTTGTGAGAAATGGCTGCCCGATGCTTTTGTTTTAAATGGAAGACGGCGATGTCTTTACTGCCTTTGTATCCGCTCCCGCTGTCATGCCTAGTAATGGAACCGCAGCGGTGTCGGCTGAAGGGAGCCGGAGCCGGTCAGGTCGAACATACGAGCAAGTGCACGGAATTGTTGATCGCCTACTCAACGAACGCGAAAAGATTTCTGCTTCCGAAGTTTCTGAAAAAGTTGAAGAGGTTGGCGAGCGCACAGTAAGACGCTATCTAGCGGCCATGGTAGAAGAAGGATTGTTGGAGACAGCCAAACGAGGAAGATCCACGGTTTATTGGAGGCCTAGGAAACATACAGGCTAGCTCGCCGAAGAAGTTGAAGCGAGTGGTACCGGAGTGCGAGAGTGGGAGAACTCTTTCCCGTCTTTCCCTGCATTAATTCATCTACAGGAACATTCAAAATCTTGGTATACGATATATATCATGATATATCACTGAGAGAATCAAGGAAACAAAGGTGACGCTATGGTAATAGCTAAAATTTTTGAAAACGGAAGAAGCCAGGCCGTTCGTATCCCTAAGCAGTTTCGTTTTGACGTAGACGAGGTTGTTGTACAAAAACTAGGAAAAGCAGTGATTCTCGTACCTAAAGATGCCCTGTGGGAAACCTTTCAAGAGGGGCTTGACGGTTTCACAGATGATATCTTTCAGAACGGACGGGATCAGGGAGCGAATCAAGAAAGAGACGAATTATGACATACATGCTTGACACCAACATCTGCATATACGTCATGAAGCAAAAACCTTTCAAGGTCTTGCAAAGGTTTCAAGCTGAAGTTGATCACGGGCTATGCATTTCGGCTATCACCTTAGCAGAATTGGAATACGGCGTGGCACATAGCTCAAATCCAAGGCAAAACGAACAATCGCTCCTGAGATTCCTGCTCCCTTTAACCGTTGTGCCCTTTGGCGAATCCGCAGCGATTGAATATGGAAAAATACGGGATTACCTGCAAAAACAAGGAACGCTAATCGGATCGCTTGACACCCTGATTGCCGGACACGCAAAGGCAGAGTATGCAACACTGATAACGAACAACACCCGTGAGTTTGAAAGAGTTCCGGACTTAAAGGTAGAAAACTGGGCTATTTAGGAACTGATTAATTGCGGTTAGTTTGCTTCAGGCACGAGATGCTCAAGTTGTTCCTATTGAAGTAAAGTCATCGCGCAATGTGAGTGCCAAAAGTCTTCGAAAACTCATGGCAGAAGGCAGTTCGCCCTATGCTGTTCGTCTATCTGAAAAGGAGTTTGGCCGCACGGCAAGCAACACTGGGATTGAGCTTAGGGGCATTCCGCTGTATGCATAAAAACGTGCAGCGCCATTGCCTAAACCAGTAGCGCTGCACGTAGCAGGAGATGGTTGCAGGGCTGACCGCTCAGATGAAATGGGGTGGGGGGTCGCTGCTCGGTCGCCAATAAGATCAATGTCTCCATCGATGTCCCATCTCGCTTTATAAAGTATTCCTTTCAACTGAACTAGATCTGAAATTTGCTCTGTTGTCTTTATATTCACATTATTTCCATTGGGAAACTTCTCAAGCTCACCGTAATACCCGAGAGTGAGTATAGAAAGTTAGGATTATTTCCATTGCTATCCATCTGCAGAACGCCCGCAGAACGCAAATATAATCACTGCAAAAGCAACACTGTCTTCGGCTATCTTCGTTGAGAGTATTCATTGCATAAACTGAAGCAAACAAAAGAGCAAGGATAAAAAGCCATCAACTTGGGGGTGCGACCCCTTTTTGAAAAGCAGCGACAAAGGAGCAGTGGCAAAGAAGCAATGGTGTTTTCTTTAATAGCAGCTGCAATAGGCGGCATATGTGTAGGTGTTCTCTCCGGGCTGCTTGGAGTTGGCGGCGGCATCATAATAATCCCGCTACTACGCCTGATATTTGGAGCAGATGCTCTCATGGCTACAGGCACCTCACTATTTGTGATACTTCCAACCTCTATTGCTGGAGTTTTTGGACGTATGCGCTCAAAAAGCCTAAAAAGCCTGAATATAAAGCTAAGTCTGATTATAGGAGCAGGAGGAATTCTATTCTCGCCTGTTGGATCGTGGCTAGCAGAGCTAGCTGGAGGGCCAGCCTCAATGTTTGCAACCGCAATTGTTATTGCTTACACCGGTGCAAATATGATGAGAAAGGCCCTTAAAAAAGAGGACTTCTCACAAAACGCTCATCGAGATTTATCCGAAAAAAAGACAGGCTACACACTTTTGACAGACAGCACACAACCGATAGACAGTACACAATCGACAGACCACACACAATATGCAAACAGCACCCCCCAGGCGAGTAAATCCTCTGCAGGTTTTGACTTAAAACCCCGCAACATGTTTACAGCAATCGTCATAGGAATAATTGCTGGTTTTCTTTCGGGATTCATTGGAGTAGGTGGAGGTTTTGTAATAGTTCCTATGACCACATGGCTTTTTGGAATCTCGTTTAAAGAGGCCACAGGAGTCTCTTTGCTTGCACTTTGTTTTCTATCGATTCCAGGAATTATTACCCACGGCGTCTACGGACATATCGACTACCTCCAAGGTGCAATGCTTGCAATAGGCAGCATTCCCGGCTCATTGCTAGGTTCTGCACTAATAAAAAGAGTGCCCGAAAAGGCACTCAAAATTACATTTGGAATTTTACTTGTAGCCGTGGCTATAAGCTTAACGCTAAACGAACTGGAAGTTTTTTAGACTAAAATGCCGCTAAAACGCCGCACCCGCTGCTGAACGCCACAACACTGCAACACCTCTAAACACTGCCAAACGCCGCTAAACCTCCATAACAATCGGGATGATCATTGGACGCCTGCGACATCTCTTCCATAAGAAATTGGAGAGACTGTTGCGAACCTCGCGCTTTAGCGTACGCGGATCAAGCCTGTAGTCGTGCGAGAGCTGAGAGAGCGTCTCCTGAATCGTAACAGTGGCCTCATCAAGAAGGGCACTGTCGTCTCCCCCGCTCACTCCCCTCATGATTACCTCGATGTCTTTCAGGGGATGCCCGTCGCGCTTGCTAATCATGATCACAACTGTTGCAACGCCCTCGTCTCCCAAAGTTTTTCTATCTTTGAGAACCAGCATCGACACATCTCCAACAGACAAGCCTTCAACAAAGACAACGCCACTTTCGACCGGCTCGCCAACAGAGACCTTGCCTTCTTGTATTTCAAGACTGTTGCCGTTTTCGAGCACAAAAATATGATCACGAGGGATCCCTACCGACTCAGCCAAGCTAGCGTGGGCTCTTAGATGCTGTTCCTCGCCATGAATGGGCATAAAGTTGCGCGGACGACAGATGCACATAACAAGCTTTAACTCTTCCATGCTTGCATGCCCAGACGCATGAACCGTTGCTCTGGATTTGTCGTAAAAATCTACGCCGATCTTAGCTAGAGCATTCTTAACTCTATTAACAGCCTTTTCGTTTCCTGGAACAGGAGAGGCAGAAATAATTACTGTATCCCCCGACTCAATGTCAATAGTACGATGTTCCCCGTTTGCCATACGTGTAAGCGCAGATAGGGGCTCACCCTGGCTGCCCGTACAAAGCACAACCATCTTTTCACGGGGCATGTCGTTTACCTGATAGGCATCTACAATGCTGGTGTCATCAATTTCGAGATAACCAAGCTCACGTGCAATGCGAGTATTGGTGAGCATTGAGCGACCAGTAACTGCAACTTTTCTGCCTGCTTTAACCGTAGCATCACAAATCTGCTGAATCCTGTGAATATGACTTGCAAAAGAGGCAACTACAACACGTCTCTTAGCATTTCCGATAATTTCAGTGAGAACTTTGCCAACCTCAGCCTCAGACTTAGTAAATTCAGGCACATTGGCATTGGTTGAATCGGCCATCAAGAGATCAATTCCCACATTGGCAAAGCGAGCCATAGCTCCAAAGTCGGTTATGATCCCATCAATTGGAGTTTGGTCGAGTTTAAAGTCACCAGTGTGTAAAACATTACCAGCAGGGGTTTTTATAAAAACTCCAAAAGCACCTGGTATCGAATGATTGACATTAAAAAACTCGACATCAAAAATCCCAAGCTTTATCTTTTGCCCGGCTACAACCTCTTGCATTCCGACATCTCTAAAATTATGTTCGTCGAGTTTGCCTTCTATGAAGCCAAGAGTCAGGCGCGATCCGTATATGTCTGTACGTCTATCAAGATCCTTTAAAACATAGGGAATAGCACCGGTGTGATCTTCGTGCCCATGAGTAACTATGATTCCCCGTAATTTGTGAGAGTTCTCAAGCACATAGGTGTAATCGGGGATCAGCAAATCGATCCCCGGATAATCATCGTCGGGAAACATCATCCCCGCATCAACAAGAACCATGTCGTTTCCGCATTCAAAAACGGTCATATTCTTGCCAATGCCATCAAGACCACCAAGAGGAATTATTCGCAACTTTGGAAAAGACCTCTTGTCTTTCTTGTTAGAACCTTGCTTTGAATTATCACCTTTAGATTTAAGGTATCCCCTGTCCTGCGAACCCCTATCGTTTCGATTCACTGTAGAACTTGTAGAACTTCTGCGATTAGATTTGTTTTGACGCAGCTGGGTTTTATTAGAGCTAGCCCCAGCATTGCCGTTGGCGGGAATACTTTTATCTCCCTTCAAATTTTACTCCTCGGTCAAAACACCTACCTCGCGCATGACCTCAGCAAGATGTTCCGACTGTTCCGGAGTAGCATCGATGAGCGGGAGCCTAAGCCCACCGACAGGAAATCCCAAAAGCTTAAGAGCTTCTTTGACAAGTATTGGATTGGTTGTAACGAACAGTTCTTTCATAAGAGGCTGAAGTTTGAGATCGCACGAGATCGCACGAGTATGATCACCCGAGGCCTGGGCTTCTACAATCTCCTTCATGCGCTGCGGTGCCACGTTTGCAATGGTCGAAATGACTCCATATCCACCCAGCTCCATGATGGGGAGAGTTAAAGAATCGTCTCCCGAGTAGACAAAAAAGCCATCCGGAGACCCATCTACGATCTCCTTTATTTGGTCCAGATCACCCGATGCCTCCTTTACGGCAATTATATTCTCGACATCTTCGGCAAGACGAAGGGTGGTCTGAGCAGTCATGTTGATAGACGTGCGTCCTGGAATGTTGTAAAGAATCGCCGGCACGTCAACGGCCTGAGCAATTGCTCTGAAGTGTCTGTATAAACCCTCTTGCGGGGGCTTGTTGTAGTAGGGAACCACAAGCATGATTCCATCAACTCCAAGCTTTACAACATCTTTGGCAAAGCTAACGGAATCTGCTGTGCAGTTATCGCCTACATTTGCAATAACTGGAGCGCGGCCATCAACAGCCTCGATAACCGCCCTAAAAAGCTCAATCTTTTGAGGATAAAAAACAGTTGGCGACTCACCTGTAGTGCCATTTACCAGCACCGAATCGCAGCCTCCGTCCAAAAGCCTGATAGCCAGCTCTTGTGCACGGGGCAAATCGAGATCGAGATTAGCGTCGAAGGGCGTAACCATCGCTGGGATGAGTCGCCCAAAAGGCGATGTGGCGCTCATATTAATCCTCCATAAAGTTCTCGAGGCCTACGATTAAACCAGACCTGCTGCCAACATTTCTAACTGCCAGCAAAACACCTGGCATATAAGACAGTCGATCATAGGAATCATGCCTAATAGTTAATGTTTGACCCATAGATCCGAGTATAACCTCTTGATGGGCCACATAACCATCCGAACGTACAGAGTGAACAGGGACTCCGCTAACTAAAGCGCCTCTGGCTCCCTCGCAACCTTCAATCTCTGTTTCTCTACCAGGCGACGTGGTCTCAAAATCACGGGCAGAAGCAACAAGGTTAGCGGTACGAACAGCCGTTCCGCTTGGCGAATCGGCCTTATGGTTATGATGCAACTCGATAATCTCGCAGTCTGGGAAGTACTTTGCAGCCATTTGAGCAAACTTCATCATCAGAACAGCACCAGTAGTGAAGTTTGGTGCAACAAAAAGTGTTGTACCCTCAGGAATCAGTGCTGAGAGCCTCTCGAGATCCTCATCACTAAGTCCCGTAGTGCCAATTACACAGTCAACACCATGAGAAAGAGCAGTCACGATGTTTTTGGCTACAGCACTAGGATGCGTAAAGTCAACCATCACATCAGGCGCAGTCTCGCGAATTGCAAGATCCAAATCTGCATAACCTGGAGCAAGTTGTCTGCCATCAACAGTGCAAACAAACTCCCCCTGAACAGCCGCAATATCAGATCCACCACAAAGCTGCATATCTTCTGCGGCATCTACTGCAGCTACTACCTTGGCTCCCATGCTTCCTTTAAAGCCGCTTACAAGCACTTTGATCATCTAGACCACATCCTCGATAAGTTTGCGAATCTCCTCATCAGAAGCCGAACTCACAATTGCGATAACCGGCTTTGTATCCAAGATTCTACTGGTTATTCGCTCGATATCTTGCACTGTAACTCGCTTATATCTGTCAATGTTGTCATCTAAAGAGAGAATCTCCAGATCACCTACCGATGCTCTGCCCAAACGCAGCATGCGCGTACGCGTAGATTCCATCGACAAAATCGACTGACCAATCGCATAGGCCCTAACTCTCTCGAGCTCCTCAGCTGCAACACCACCATCAAGCATCTTAGCCAGCTCGGTATTTACTATCTGAATAAGCTCGGGAAGATTTTGAAGCTGAGTCCCAGCATAGATGTTAAACATCCCAATACCTTGAAAAGAAGAAGTAAGCGAGTAAACCGAGTAAGCCAAGCCTCGCTTTTCGCGAACTTCTTGAAAAAGCCTAGATGACATTCCGCCACCAAGCGTGCTATCTAAAAGCGCCTGAGCAAATCTGTCCTCATGTCCAAGCGGCAGACCATAGATGCCAAATAAGATATTTGCCTGTTCAGTATCTTTTTTAGCAGTACGCAGATAGCTTGCAGGTAGTACCGAAATTTCGGGTCTAACATTTCGCTGTCCAGCTGGCATTTGACCCAGATATTTTTCTACAAGCTCACTTAGCTTGGCGTGATCCACATTGCCACTAGCTGCAACAGTGCAATTAGCTGCGTGATAATGCTTTTGGTGATAGCTCAGCAGATCGTCATGAGTAAAGCCACCGACACTTTCTCTGTAACCTAAAACTGGGCGACCAAGCGAGCAGTTGGGAAACATCTCGCCTCCCAAAAGATCAAAAACATGCTCATCGGGCATGTCCTCGCACCTAGCAATTTCTTCTATGACAACCTTGCGCTCACTTGCTACATCGTCGGGCGCAAAAGAAGAATTAAGCAGCATGTCGGCAAGAATCTCGATGGCACGCTCCAGATACTCATCGACAAACCTTGCATAAAAGCAGGTGTATTCTCTAGAGGTAAAGGCGTTTAGCTCAGCTCCCATAGAGTCAAATTCCATCGAAATATCAGCAGCTGTACGAGTAGGCGTTCCCTTAAAAAGCATATGCTCCATAAAGTGACTTATGCCTGCCTCGCTATCAAGCTCATCTCGAGAGCCTACCTTAAACCATATGCCGAGTGTGATCGAACGCACGCCAGACATATTCTCGGACAGCACCGTCAAGCCATTGGCTAGAGTGCTTGTAGAATAAAACATCTGAGACATCTGCTAAAAACCGTCCTGTCACAAAATGCAATCAAGTCTGAAATGGATAAAGATAACTTTAGCTCTTAAATGACTGCAATGGCTTGCTTGTAATAGCTTTACACCTTCGGCCACACACAGGCGGCCACGCGTGGGCTTTTGGGGCCGCGCACAAACTTTTGGCTACAGTCAACGCGTTGCAGCCGCAGACAGTTTGCGGCTGCAACGTTTGCGGCTGCAACGTTTGCGGCTGCAACTAAATAGCTGTTTAGCGATTGATTAGTGACGACGCCTAGGCTCACGTTTGGGGGTGCTGCCGGTATCGTAATTGCTGTAATTGCGATTTCGGCTACTGCCATCTCTGCGCTTGCTATCATAGCCATCGCCTGTAGATCCCCTAGGAACCTCGGGCTTATCGAGTCTATCTAGCGAGATCTTGCCTTTGTCATCGATCTCAGTGACAACAACATGTACGCTGTCTCCAATATTGAGAACATCCTCAACCTTACCAACACGCCCTCTAGCTACCTTGGAGATATGTAGCAAGCCGTCTTTTGAAGGAGTAAGCTCAATAAAGGCTCCAAATGGCTGGATCGAAACAACCTTGCCGCGAAACTCCTCGCCCAACTCAGGCTCGCGCACGATGTCTTCGATCATCTTGCGAGCTTTTTCGCCACTGGTATCACCAGAAGCAATAAAGACTGTTCCATCCTCTTGAATTTCTACCGTAGCCCCTGTTTCTTCTTGGATGCTACGAATTACCTTGCCACCGCTGCCGATAACCTCGCGAATCTTATCCACCGGAATATGAATGGTCATGATGCGAGGTGCATATTCCGAAAGCTCCTCACGAGGTTCGGGGATCTGAGCCAGCATTGCATCGAGAATAAACTTGCGACCTTCTTTGGCCTGAGCCAGCGCATCCGCAAGAATTTCAACACTTAGACCCTTGGCCTTATTGTCCATCTGAAGAGCAGTGATGCCCTTCTCGGTTCCACAGACCTTAAAATCCATGTCTCCCAAAAAGTCCTCAAGCCCTTGAATGTCGGTGAGAATTGCAACATCGTCGCCCTCTTTAATGAGGCCCATTGCCACGCCCGACACCGGCCTTTTAATGGGTACCCCTGCATCCATCAAAGCAAGAGTAGATCCGCATGTAGAAGCCATAGAAGAAGATCCGTTGGACTCTAAAACCTCAGAAACAACGCGAATTGTATAAGGAAACTCTTCTTCGCTAGGAATTACCGGACTCAAAGCCCTCTCGGCAAGAGCGCCATGTCCAATCTCGCGACGCTTGGGGCTGCCCATGCGGCCGACCTCACCGGTGCAATATGGCGGGAAGTTGTAATGGTGGATATAGCGCTTACCATCGCTAGGATCAATGGTATCAAGACGCTGCCACTCGTTAAGCATACCTAAGGTAAGAATCGAGAGTACCTGAGTTTGTCCACGCTGAAACAGACCAGAGCCATGTGCTCTTGAAAGGTATCCAGGCTTGATCATAAGCGGGCGAATTTCTTTGACTCCACGCCCATCAACTCGCTCACCTGTGCTGAGAATCATCGTACGCATGGCCTTCTTTTCGAGGGCCTTAAACTCTGCAGCGATATCCGATTCCCAATCGGCTCTCTCGTCCTCACTAAAAGTAGCAAGTATTTCCTCTTTTAAAGCCTCAACCTTATCGGTGCGAGCCACTTTGTCGGCATCCTTAAGGGCTGCATCCATCTGGTCATAAAACTTAAAAACACGATCGTGAACCTCTGGCACCGGAAGGCTAAGCGGAAAATCAAGCTTCTCTGGAGCAAGCTTATCGATGAACTCCTGCTGCTTTGCACAAAACTCGCCAATAACCTTCTGGCCAAATTCCATAGCAGCTAGCATCTCTTCTTCAGAGATCTCCTCAGCCCCAGCTTCGACCATCGAAATAAAAGTCTCGGTTCCAGCAAGAACAAGGTCAAGGTCGGAGTATTTCTCCTCCTCAAAAGTGGGGTTAACAATAAACTCGCCAGTATTGCGATTGCGACCAATTCGAACGCCAGCTACAGGTCCATCAAAAGGAACGCCCCCAACCATCAGGGCAGCCGATGCACCCATAATCGAAATCACATCAGGAGAATTAATCTGATCGGCAATCAATGGGGTTGCAACTATATGCACCTCATTACGAAAACCCTCGTCAAAGCCAGGGCGGATTGGACGATCGATCATCCTAGCAGTAAGCGTCCCGTTTTCAGACGGACGCCCCTCGCGCTTAAGATATCCTCCGGGTATCTTTCCCACAGCATACATTCGCTCAATAAAGTCCACAGTTAGTGGGAAAAAGTCATAGTTCTTTTGCTCCTTGGAGACAACCGCAGTTACAAGCACTGTAGTATCCCCTTGGGTAACTACGACCGATCCAGTAGCCTGCTTGGCAAGTTCTCCAGTGCTGAAGGTATAAGTCTTACCGTACAGATCAAAAGACTCTGTAATCTTTGCCATTTACATTCAATCCATTCTCTTCGGTGACACCCTTTGTGTCACTGCCTACTTTGGGGTTCCAAATAATTGATTGTCCCCAGGACGAGGATCGCCCCTACGATACCCGCCCCTATTACCTGTGGTTTAAATACTGTGATTGCTCTTTGGTAGTTATGGCCCTAGTAGACACGAGGGGAGCCTTTAAGCTCCCCTCACTTAACAAGCCTTGTTTAAACGTTGTCGCGGATCCCAAGTTCTGCAATCAGCGCTCTGTATCCCTCGATGTCACGATTTTTTATGTAGGTTAAAAGCCTGCGCCTCTTGCCTACCAACATCAAAAGACCGCGCCTTGTATGGTGATCTTTCTTGTGCACCTTAAGATGCTCGGTAAGAATCTTGATACGAGCAGTAAGAATTGCAACCTGAACCTCGGGAGAGCCACTATCAGCGTCGCCCTTGCCAAACTTTTTGACAAGCTCGGCCTTATCCTCCTTAGAGAGAACCATCTGTACCACCTTTCGCAAATCCACCCTAAGCTGCGTAATCCGTTGGTGGTCTATCAGAAAACACGGCTTAAGGTAAAACAGATAACTATAGGAGTATAGAATTCTTTTATCCTGAACTATTCGCAAGCCATGTGAGCGGCCTTTTTAATCAACCACACAAGCAAACGCACAGGCAAGCGAACAAGCACGTACGCAAGCGTAAGCCTAGCAAGCACACAATCCGAACAAGTAAGTACACACGCAAGCGCAAGCAAGCTGGGCATTAAAAAGGCCGAGAAAACACTCGGCCTAGAACTATTTTCTGGGGTGAGTGAAGGGGCTCGAACCCTCGACCTACGGAGCCACAATCCGTCGCTCTTCCAGCTGAGCTACACCCACCATGGATCAAAACAAATTGGAAGTATAGCTATAAAACTAAGGGCATACAACGTACCCTAAGGCAAGTGGGCACACAAGGTACACAAGGACACGCAAGCTTGATTGAAATCGCAGCCTGGACACTGCAACCTTAACCTGGACACCAGGGGGCGGGGACGTGGAAAGGCATGGAAAGTCCACTACAAAAGCCCACTACTACTAATTGGCGCTTCCTCTCAATCCCGGATTTTTCTCCAAATGCTCTGTGAGTGCGTTATGTAATGCCACCAGCTGGTTGTGCGACAGAATAACCCTTGCCACCAAATAAGAAGGTGCCTTGCTCTCGGGGTTTGGAGAATGATCGTTGTAAACAAAATCTATTCTAGATTCCGAAGGAGTCGACGCGATGATCGACATATTTGCATATACACCCTTAAGATCCTCAGGCTTAGCGGTGATATTGAGGTTTGCTGGCTTGTTTTGTTGATCGGCCATTTGAACTCCTATCATCTGTTTGTTGGCCTAGGTTTGTTGGCCTAGCAGTTAACAGATCATAACTCTTTAACTGTCTTAAGACGATAGTGCGCATAATCTATTTTCCAGTAGATCGAATATTTTTACAGCCACGCCCCCCAGTCGTGGCACTACAAGCATACCCCCAGCCACAACAGTACAGTCACACCCTCCCAGCCACGCCCCCAGCCACGCCCCCCAGTCGCAGCATTACGGCCACGTCCCCCAGCTACAACACCACAGCCACAGCGCCACTTGAACTTATTCAAAACTCAAATCTATGCCAAAGCAGAATCGACTTGATCATTGAACGGCTGTGCATAAGCCTGCCTCAAGTCTTCCTACCTTAAAGCCCGCACGTAAAGCCGAGACAGCCCGATTTAGCACTGACGTAACACAGCTTTAGAACTAAAATTGAGGGCTGTTTGCAAAATGATAAACATGCCGCTGAACCATTATTTGATACGTGGGACTAAAACGTAGGTCTGGTATTTGGCAGGAAGGATTGAGAGGCTTATGGAAGTCACAAAGCTAATCAAAAAGCCTATAGGGCGCAGCAAAATAGAATTTTACGTTACTGTTGATGGTCAAACTACATCTGAGGCAATCGACGCAGCCTTAGATACCATGGTCAGAACTTTGCGAGTTCATGTTCCCGAAGGAAAGGATCCCGAAGAAGTTTTGAGGGATCAGATGGACGAGCAGCAGTTCAATATGCTTTTGCAAAATCATGTAATGGGAAGAATATCTCCGTTTATCATCAACGACGAAGAAGACCTAAACATGGCCTTCGAACCTCAGTGCAGCTCAGACGAGATGCCTCAGCGAGACGAAGATTTTACCTTTACCATCCATGTCCTACTCAAGCCCAAATATACTCTGTCTTCTTTTGATCCGGTTGAAGTTACAGTTAACCGTTATGTAGCTCCAGAAGAAGCCATCGACAAAAAAATTGAGCAAATTGCTGAAATAAATACTGCATACGAAAAAATAGAAGATAACGGCGAGCCTGTGCAAAAGGGTCAATTTATGATCATTAATATGCACACGGTAAAAGGCGGCACAGAAGTAAATGGCCTTTGTGGAGATGGCAGGCTGTTGGAGCTTTCTTATGGCTTTATGCCAAAAGACTTTATTGACAATATTGAGGGCATGCGAGTTGGCGAAACAAAGACTTTTAACTTCGAAGGTCCTCGCGAAGGAACCATGGATGAGGACAATACTGAGATATACACCACAAGCGTTACAATCACCGAACTAAGACGCAGAGTAGTCCCCGAGATTAGCGATGCCTGGATCGAAGAAAATATGCCAGATGCAGTCAACCTTGAGGGGCTTCGCAATACTATTCGCGAGGAACTCTCACAAAACCTTCAGCAGCAAACAGATCAGGAGCTTGGACAGCTTGTAGATTATGAGCTCTCTCTTAGATTTGAGGGCAAAATCGCAGACGAAATCTACGAAACAGCAGCGGCTAGCATCTACCAAAACTTCCAGGCAAATTTACGCCAGCAGGGCAAAACCATGGAAGAATTCATGCAAGAAAACAGCCTTGATCAGCAGCAAATGAATCTACAGATCATGATGCAGGCCCGCAATGTAATTAGACAAGGCCTCTCTTTGGATAAACTCTTTGAAGAAAAGTTTGATGGTCTTGACGATGAGGATATCGAAGAAGCCTACCATGCATTTGCTCCTGGACAAGAAGAAGAGGCCAAACAACAGTTTGCCGAAAGTGGACGTATGTATGCAGTAATAGAAGTTGCACGAAGGCTTAAGGCCCACAAATGGCTTTTGGAAACTGCAAAGATTAATTACCAAGATGTTGAGGCACCGATACCCGACGATATGCCAATGGCGGGACTCTTCTAAAGCATGGAAATGCTTGGCTGGATGCTGCTTACCGTTTGCATTACAGGCATTGGCAGTAGTGCCTTGGGAGCGGGAATTGCAAGTTTTTTTGATCTGAGCTCTAACAAACTTGTCAGTATGCTTTTGAGCTTTGCAGCAGGCTTAATGCTGGCCATTATTTGCTTTGACTTTATACCCGAGGCACTAGAACTAAACGACAGCATTGGACATGTGTTTTTAGTGCTACTGTTTGTCGCCGCAGGTGCTGCAATAGTTGGTGTTTTAGGAAAAGTTGTAACTCTTCGTGCCCAAAAGCATACTCGTTCTTGTGAGATCTGCAGTCCAGACAGCTCAGTAGATTCTGAAGAGTTCGAAAACTTGGATTCGGGTAATTCTCACCCCCTGCACACAGAAGATGAGCTTGGCGATTTCTTTGATCGCTCCCCTATTGAGCAAGTCCACAGCAACGTGGATGATAGCCTGCAACCCAAGCCAAAAGAGCAGATGAAAGTTGCTGGCATGGTAATGGCTATTGCAATTGCCATGCATAACCTTCCAGCCGGCATGAGCATAGGCGGTTCTTTTGTCAGCCCAAATGGAACAATGGTGATGTCGGGGGTGATCATTTCAGTGCTGTTAGGCCTGCATAGCATCCCCGAGTCTATGTCGATGGCTATACCCCTGCTGCACTCCGGAACCTCCAAAACAAAGGCTGTTCTAGCTGGTGCAGCAGTAGGTACTTTTATGGTAATTGGTGCCCTGCTTGGCTTTTGGATTGGCGAAGTCGGCATATTTTGGATGTCGATGTGTCTCGCCTTTGCCAGCGGCGCAATGCTCTACGTGTTGTTTGGAGAAATTTTGCCGGAGTCTTTTATGCTCTTTTACTCCAAACAACCCGCAGTAGCAGTTCTTATAGGCTTAGGTCTAGGGATTGTACTGGTAAGTATCTAAGTTCAGCGAAGCCTGGCGAACTAAGCCTGGCGAACTAAATCTGACGAACCTTAGCGAACTAAGCCCAGCAAACCCTAGCGAATAAAATTTGTTCTTTCCATAGGTTCACGCTCGGGATATTCAATACCCGCATTGCGACCAGCCCCAATACACTTAAGCGCCCAAGCCATGTTTCTCCCCAGAGTTCTCATGGTCTGCAATCCCTCAAGATCTTGCCTGACCTCATCTGGAGTGTTTCCGTGAACTGAGTTCCAGTACTGACTACCAACCACAAGCATTCCTGCTATACCAAAGTATTTGTTGAGCTGATCGTAAGCGGCACTAGCTCCACCCCTTCTGCAGCTCACTACAGCAGCTGCTGGTTTGCCTGCAAAATCAATTCCTCCACTATAGAAAGCTCTATCCATAAATGAAGTAATGTGACCTGAAGCTGCAGCATAGTGAACAGGAGAGCCAAAAACAAAACCGTCAGCGCCCTGGGCTTCTTTGGCAAAATCATTAACTGAGTCTTCAAATACGCATGTGTTGGTCTTTCTGCAAGACATGCACGCTATACAACCAGCAATTGGCTGTTTTCCAACCTGAAAAATCTGAGTCTCTACTCCTTCTTTTTCAAGAGCCTTAGCTACCTCGCTTAAGGCAGTAAAGGTACATCCCGATGGATTAGGGCTACCATTAACTAGCATTACCTTCATGTTGCTTCCTTCCACACTTTCGCTAGAGTTTCCCAAGCTCTAGCGACCAACTCCCCTTTTATGTGCAAGCCTTCGCTTGCCAAACTTACCGAGCATTCTTTGGTAATTCATCCCATAAATAGAGTTCAAAACTCACTTCACAATTGCATTGAAAAGCTCATTTAGCCAATCCTGCTCAAAATCCTCGATCTTGCCGGCATCGCAGGCAGCGGCAAGTCTAGAATCCATCGGAATTGATGCGGTATTCACAATACCGTGATTGCTTGCAATATCGTTTAGATGACTCTCGCCAAAAAGATTGATTTTCTTACCACAGTCTGGACAGGTAAGGTAACTCATGTTTTCCACCAAGCCCAGTACAGGAACATTCATCTGCCGAGCCATGTTCACTGCTTTTTCGACAATCATGCCAACAAGCTCCTGTGGGGACGAAACAATAACTAGTCCGTCTATTGGCAGCGATTGGAAAAGCGTTAGCGCTACATCGCCTGTTCCTGGAGGCATGTCCACAAACATAACTTGGATGTCGCCCCAATCAACCTCCGACCAAAACTGAGTAACAATTCCAGAAATGATAGGACCACGCCAAATAACCGGATCGGTCTCGTTACGAACTAGCAGGTTAAGAGACATCACTTTGATGCCGCCCTCTGTTGTTGCTGGAAGTATGTGTCCCTCGCCTGCACTACTCACATGCCCATTGATTCCAAACACTCTTGGAATGGAAGGGCCGGTAATATCGGAGTCGAGAATGGCCGTGTTCATGCCTTTCTTGGCTGCCATGCTTGCAAGCAAGGAGGTTACCAAGGATTTTCCAACACCGCCTTTACCACTAACAACGCCAATAACCTTGCCGACCTTACTCTCAGAATTTAACTGAGCATATCGATCCATCTCCTTGAGATTGGGAATGTTGTATTTATGTTGTTGGCTCTCTTCGGCCATTATCAAATCACCCTTCTCTCTAAAATTCCTCTAAAATTCCCTAGCTTTCAAACAAGCAATTATACTGCCAGGGTTTTACTCGAAAACAATTTCGGTCTATGGGCCAAAAATTCAAGCCTCATAAAGCCCAAAAAGCCAAAAAGTCCCATAAAAAGGCATAAAAATTTGGTCTTATAGAAGTTCATGCTATAGGCCAAAAGTTCGGTCTTATAAAAGTTCGGTCTTATAAAAGTTCGGTCTTATAAAAGTTCGCCTATAAAAAATCGGCCCCCAGCAAAACTGCCAAGAGCCGACATGACCTAACTTTAACTACAATGCGTCATCTAATCCTCTACAGGCTTTGCCTCCGCAGGTTTTTGTGGATTAAAGAACCTAGACTTGCTCCCATAGCAGAAGAAGAAAATAACCCCAAGCAACGCCCCACCAATAATATTACCCAAGGTTACTGGCAAGAGATTTCCAAACAAACCAGCTGCTGACAAGTTGGCCAATTGCTCTACGGTAATCCCATAAATCTCCTGGGCAGCTAAGGCATAATCAGGATTAGCAGCGGCAATAATTCCCGCTGGAATGTAGTACATATTTGCCACACAGTGCTCAAAACCAGAAATTACAAATGCAGAAATTGCAACAAAAATTCCTGCTATTTTTCCTATTACATCCTTTGCTGCCGTTGCAAGCAAAACTGCGATGCAAACAAGCAGGTTACAACCAATTCCTGAGATAAAGGCTTGGGAGAAGCTGAGATTTACCTTACCTAGGGCAACATTAATGGTAAAAGCACCTAGACCATCAGAGCTATACCCCCACTGAGTTGTACAGGCAATCAAGCCAACAACCAAAAGAGAGCCTGCAAAATTACCAAACCAAAGAACAACCAAACTCTTAATCCATAATCTACAGCGAATCTTGCGAGCAAGCAGGGCTTGCGTCATGAAACAATTGCCAGTAAACAGCTCGGCTCCAAGCATAACCACCATAATCAGACCTACTGGGAAGATGCAACCGGCAACTAATCTGGCAAGACCAACGTTACTAATCTGATGCATCGCAAGATTGGATGCCTCTGCGCCAATAGCAATGAAAATTCCAGCAAGAATAGACAGAAGAATCATCTTGGGAAGCGGATACGAGGTCTTTACGATTGCATTGCCTATAGATACCTGTGAAATCTCAGCCGGGGAGTTAAAGTTGTTCATGCACACTCCTTGAATCTCTATCGCCAATTCACAAGTGCAGAATGATAGACATTATTACTTCATTAAATGCACACAAATAAGCGAACGGATGCGTAGTGAGAGGTAAAATAATTAGTAGGAAGTATTGACAGCAAGCCAAGCAATCGTATTATTTGGCGTTTCTAACACTCCATTCTCGTACATCCTTTCAACATCATAGGCAGAATATGAGACATAAATCTCCCATGTATTTCCTTGGACAGGACAAGACCAAACGCTTGGAGCATACGAGCTTGGTGTCCCGAGAAGAGAAGCAATGACAAAGTCTGTTGACTGTGGAACCTCGATGGCAACTGAAGAAATTACCGGCTCTATCAAGACATTACCCACTGTTGGATTATTTGGATCTACTGGCTCATTGTTAATCTCAATATAAACTGAGGGTATTTCTACAATTCCAGCCGAAGAGCTGTCTACCGCAACAGTTGAGAGAGTACCTGTTATAGATTGCGCCTCGAGTGAGTATGTCTTTAGGGTTCCTGCGATGGTGGCTATGGCTGCTTCGACAACATCGACACTAATGGCATCAGCGCTAATAGTATCGGTGTTAATGGTGTCGGCGCTAATGCTTTCGGCGCTAATGCTGTCTGTTATCTCTAGGTTTTGGCCACTGATGTTTTTTGCGCTAAGACTGATAGTGGCTAGAGTATCAGTAAGTAACTGAGAACTTTGGATAATCGAACTCGCAAGGCTTGATATATCTGCATCTAAAACGTTAAGAATGTTGATACTGGCATTTTTGCTACCGATATCAAATACAGCCAATGAACTGGCATAGATATCTGCTATAGAAGCATTGCTTGCATTCAGAGAATCTAGAGCCGCGAGCTCTGCTTTTAGCAATCCTAAACTGGCATCTGTAGACTCTATAGCAGTGGTAACAATATTTGATACACCAAGACTTTCTATCTTGGCTCCGTTTGCCGCAATACTGCCTGCTTGAATCCTATCTGTTTGCACATCGCTAGCACTTAGCTCATCCGCTTTAAGACTTGAAGAATTTACGATATTCGTAATTACATAACTCGATTCAAGCCAATCCGTAGATAGTGCCAAAAACTCAGCCTCTGCAACCGATATGTCATCGGCCAGTAAGGAACCTGCCGAAACTCTACCCAAAGTAGACAAAGATCCACTACGCACGTTTCCGGTAAATAATGCAGATCCGTCAACCTCCAATGATCCCCATGCCCTGGTTTTGCCTGTTTCTGGATCTACCTCAAACATCAGATCGTCATCTTCGTCCCCGGTGCTTACAGCCAATCTTCCCCTAGACCATATGGCAAAGTCATTGACTGCTTCTGCCACCAAAGCCTCGATAGAAGAGGACGAAGAAGATTTAGAAGGAGAACTCGAATTTTGGCTCTGTTTGGATTCGGTTTGGATTTTGTTTTGGTCGTCTTCGGATGAACAGGAAGAACTTAGTGATAGACATACAAGCAGGGCAATCCCCACCGGGATCGCAAGCGCTCTACTGTATTTCATGGGCCGCTCCCCTTACGGGCAGACTGGTCCTCGGGAGGAAAAGTATGGACTTACAAAACTCGATTTGCAACAGCAATTTAGATTTTGAAAAAGAAGGGTGCAGCGGCGGCGGCGGCGATAACAGGATCGGTGGAGGTATCAGCAGCAGCAACGGCAGCGACGGCAGCATCGGTGGAGGTATCAGCATCTACAACCCCAAAACAGGACTGATCCGCCCACTATTGCTTCAAGAGGAGATAGGTTGCGGTTCCAGCTGCTCGGTTAGACAAGGCATTTATGAAGGCTCTAAGGTAGCTGTCAAAATTTTGCGCCCCGAGTTACTTGGCACATCGAGTATGGAGAGATTTTTACGTGAATCACATTTGCTGTGTCGAATATCCCATCCAAATATTGTTTATGGAATAGCTACCGGAACGCTTAAAACAAACAGCTCTATCAAGACAAACAAGAGCAACCTTTTAGATTTGCCCTTGCTAGTTATGGAATTTATAAATGGACCCTCACTTGATGCCTTGCTACACAATGCCCCAAATTCTGCGACAAATCCTAGACTTAAGCTTGACGAAGCTTTAAAGATCACTGCCGGCATTGCCTCGGCTCTAGATTATTTGCATCGCGATGGCACTGTGACAGCTCATAGAGATATCAAGCCTGCAAATATCATGATTACTAAAGATGGAACAGCCAAACTAATTGATCTGGGAATTGCTAAAACCAGACTCGTTATAAATGCAGAGTTGGCAACAAAATTAGCTGGAACAACAAGGTATATGCCACCAGAGCAATTAACTGATAGTTCTAGAGTTGATATTAGATCCGACATCTACGCACTAGGCATCGTTTTTTCTGAGATGCTTGGAATAAATAGAAGAGCAGATCCTCGCTTTGAAATGGCCAAACGTTTAATCGGAGAGGTGCCGCAGCTCGATCATACAGATGCAAGGCAACACAGATTGTCAAAAAAGCAAATGCAAACAATCAACCAGATTCTTAGTAAGATGTGCGCCTTCGAACCCCACAACAGATACCAATCTGCCGCAAAACTTGCAGAACAACTACGCGGGTTAAGGCTAGAAATAAGAGAGTCGAATACAAAAATAAGCGAGGCTATTCATAAGTCAAACAACCAAGCAGACTCTAAACATCAACAGGCTGAGCACTCGAAGCACCCAAAGCGCTCAACAAAACACTCAAAACAAGAAAAACAAGAAAAACATCGCTTAAAGAATAAAGACGCAAACAGGTACTCGCTTAACAGATACTCGCTCGCACAAAAAGTCTCAGATAAATCGGATACAAAACACGCAAGAACACAAAATCGTAAAACAATCCTGCTCGCAGTCGGCTTGGGGGCAGTCGCATTAGTAGCTGTGGTGCTAGCTTTTACGCTTTTGCGCCCTAGCACTAATAACAGCAACGAAACTCAGCCTATATCCCCTCCAACAAGACCAGAGATTGTTCTTGAAACACCAGCTTATTAAGCTGCTCCACTTTGCCAAAGTAATTACTCATAGAAGTTTTACTTCTTTGCCCTCAGCTCGATCAACAATCCCTCTAACACCATACGCCAGCAAAAGCGAAACCACAGTCTGAGCAGCCTTTTCTACAGCAGCTTGAACCTCAGGACTTAAACCTATGTGATACTCGGCAGGATTCATGCAAGCCACCTGAATACCAACGCATCTAACCTCGGCATCGTAGCCAAGCATGCGGGCAGCATCTATTACATCGAGCAAGGTAAAACCATGAGCCGACGGCATAGCACTTCTTGCAGCCATATCCTCAGGACGATAGGTAAAAACAGTCCCTGGCGCTGAACCTGTACCATCTACTGCATCTACACAGATTACAAGATCTCTATCTTTGAAAATTCCCACCAAGGAAAGACCCAAAGTTGCGCAGTCTGCAACTTCGACATTGTTAGGAAACTCATACATATCGAGCAAAGTTCGCGCAATCTGTGGGCCTACACCCTCATCCATTAAAAGAATGTTGCCAACACACATGACGTGAACATTCTTTATGTCCTGAGAATCTCGCAAGACCACTCCTTAGAACAACTCTATGCCAAATCAGAATTGACACGATTACTGAATGGCTACGCTTGGAGCCGCTGGGTGTACTTTGCTCCACAAAACAAACTATTCCACTTAACACTGCCCCACTCAAATCAAAACCCGGAAGCAAACTTGCAACCGGGTTTTGATTTCAATTTTATAAGAGTCAGCACATCAACAAAGTATCTTAGCTCTCATTAACAGCCTAACTGCAAATCAGGACTCCACTTTCACTTTCAAAATTTCCAAGCTAAAGACACATTGGCCTGTACTATGGCCTTCTTTTGCAGCTGCTACAAAACTCTCAAACAACAGCTCTCAGACAAGACAGAAATCTAAGACTTTTGCCAGTCATAAGGAGAATTTTTGCTGCGCGTGTACGTCTCGGGATTCAAATCTTCGCCAATAATATCGCCAGTCTCTGGGTCTACAACCAAACCGCCGTGCTCCTTACGCAGAAACATCAGCTTTGTAGCGGCAGTACCCTCGATGTTGGCCAGGTAAATATGGATGATCATGAAGATGATGAAAACCCACATCAAAAAGTAGTGGATAATCCTCATGTTCATCACTCCGCCTACAAGATTAGTCCCCCAAGCAAAAAGTGCCCAGCTGGAAGTGGTCTCCCACAACGCAAAACCCGAATAGGCAGAAGCTAGAATCAAAAACGGAATCAAAAAGTAGCAGAGCTTCTGCAGAGATCCATATTTTGAACCCTTGGGATGCTCCTTTTTAATAAACAGGTAATACTTTATCCAAGAGAAGAATTGATGCCTGTTTGCCTTACTGGGAAAGAAGTTCTTGTAATCAAGATCTAGACCTTCTCTTGTCCCACCACGCTGCGCATCCTTAACAATAAACGAAAGAATAACTCTTACGATCATATTGAGAAGAAGCACAACGCCACAAAAGATATGAACACCCCGCGCTACACCCATCCAACCTGGAATAAAGGGGTAGTGAATGTAAAAGCCGGTAATAATCAGCGAAATCATGCTGATAAGATTGATCCAATGCGACACCACAAATGGGAGCGGATGGGCCTCTCTATAGTGTGCCAAATGCGCCATTTTTACCTCACCCCCCAGGGGTTTAACACAGTTTCAAAATGCTTTCCTGTAGCTGGCTCACTAATATGCACCGCACATGCAACACAAGGGTCAAAGCTATGCACAGTTCTTAGTGCATTAATTGGCTTCTCTAGATCGTCTACCGGAACACCTTCGAGAGCCTTCTCGATAGGACCGGGTTCGCCATCTGCATCCCTAGGTGCCAGATTCCAAGTAGTGGGGATAATGATCTGATACTTCTCGATCTTTCTATTATTGATCTTCATGTAGTGATACAGTGCCCCTCGTGGAGCCTCCCACATTCCAGCTCCCTCTCCAGAGGTTGTAGCAGCCTCTGTAAAGAAGCTAGACTCACCCTCGGCAAGCGCAGCTATTAGCTCTTCAATCCAGGAAACAAGTAAATCGGCTATATATGCACATTCAAGGTTGCGAGCCAAAGCTCTACCAAGAGTGGACTCCAAAACCGAGAGATTGCCGGCCAAGCCCAAAGTCTGCAAAGCACTATCTACAGATGTTTGAATAGCTTCTACACCACTGTGATAAGCAATCAAGATCCTAGACAGCGGACCTGCCTCATAAGGAAGTCCATTGTAATGCGGACATTTATTCCAAGTGTATCTATCGTCAAGGCTAGGCGAATAAGGATACTCTGGAAGAGTCTGGCCTTCTCTAGGATTGAGCGTGGATGCATCCGAGTAGAACGAATGTCCCGTGTACTCAGTTATAAGCGACTCATCCACAGAACTCAAATTGCCATCTGAATCCAAAATACCCGCAGGTAGATATCTATTCTCTGGCAACTGTGTCTCGTCGTTAAAAACTCCCCAGGCAAGATAGTTGCCATGAGACCTTCCAAAACTAAGCGCATCAGCGTAATAAGGCGCAATAGCATAGGTATCAGGAATTAGAGTTGAATACACCCAATCGCGAACCTTTTTGGCTCTAAAAAGAATATCGTCGAGATTATCATCTGTGGGTATAAAGGTGGTTCCACCTGGCAGCGAAGACATGATGTGAGGCATTTTGCCGCCAACAATTCCTGAGATCTCAGACGCAATAGCTTGATACTCCAAAGCCTCAAGATAATGCGCCGTGCCAATAAGATCCAGCTCAGCCGGAAGGGTATAAGTATCGCGAGAGAACCAATTCCCCGAAAAGATTGATAGCTGACCATTGTCGACAAAGGCCTGAAGATGATCTTTAACTGCACCAAAATCCGAAATCCCCGTACCTGCTTCATAAGCAAGATCATAAGCCGAGGCAACATCGGCTTCTAAAGCATGTGTGGGATCTACGTAATCCAAACCGGTGAGATTGTAGAACCACAGGATATCCGAGTGCAGGTGCTGAGCAGCTTCAACAATGTTTCTAACAATTCGAGCTCCATTTGGAAGCTCATTAATTCCCATTGCAAGCTCGCCCGCAAAACAGGAGGCGTGTGCATGTGATACAGGGCAAACACCGCAAATTCTCTGTGAAATATAAGCGGCATCCTCTGGCTCTCGTCCCTCTAGAACAAGCTCCATGCCACGGAAGAGCCCGCCTACGCCCCAAGCCCTAGAGACCTGACCATTCTCAACCTCCATCTCGATCCTAAGATGACCCTCTATCCTAGTTACCGGATCGATTATCGAATTAATGTTTGGACTCATCACAGACCACCTCCTTTCCCATCATTTTCTTCTGTATCTGTGATGCCATAGGCACTCATTGTGGCCTCTCGCTTGAGTCTCTGCTTGCGCTCATAATCTGTCACGGTCTCGATAGGAGCACCACCACCAGTGCGTTTGGATGCCTTCATTCCAAAACCATGAACCACAACTGCAGCAGCCACAACACCAGCAACTGTAAGAGCTATCGTTTGAGGCTGGACGGCAAAATCACCTATCCTGATATCGCGGTGTCTAGACGATATAAACGGTGCGTTTACCTCAACCCAGTTTCCACTGTTTGAGCTTGGATCGGCCTGTGCACATCCACAGCAGGGGGCGCCCGATTGAACACACCAGCTAAGGTTTCTGTTCCACTTAATCCGAGGACAGTTAGAACTCGTTTGAGGACCTCTACAGCCTACTGGATATAGACAGTAACCCTTCTTTTCTTCCTCAGATCCAAACTTATAAACAAACTCTCCATTTTCAAAATGTCCTCGTCTGGGACAGTTGTCGTGTATTGCTTGCCCAAACATAGACTCAGGCATGTTCTTGGAATTGAGCTCAGGAAGTTGTCCTATGAGGAGATAGTCCACTAGCACAGCCACAAGCGCCTCGGGATTAACTGGACAACATGGAATGTTAATGATTGGCTTAGAGACTCCATTTTCTTCTAGGAAGTTCTGTACACCAGTGGCATCACCTGGATTGGGATAGGCCGCAGCCCAGCCACCATCTACAGCACAGGATCCACAGGCAATGATTGCATCTGCATTTTCAGCAGCTTCAAGAAGGATGTCAGTTCCCTTATGATCCGCAATTCTAAGGGCATTTCCATCCCAGCCAGTCATGACTGCACCCTCGTAAACGAGAATGTACCCTCCGGCTTCGATAGTCTCAGATTTGGCTTCTTCTAATGAATAGCCAGCTCCTGCAGAAAGGGTTTCGGCATAATTGAGCGAAATCAGATCTAAAACGATGGTTGCTATATCAGGATTTGCAGCTTGAGCAGCAGACTCGGTGCATCCTGAACAAGAACCCGCCTCCAGCCATATAACTGGAGCAAGACTTCCCTGTGACTCTTCTGCGGCATCCTCTATGGCCTTAGCAATCTTTGGAGTCATTGTGTAAGACCAACCTAAAGCTGCAGCAATTCCGCCGCAAAACTTTACGAAGCTCCTACGTGAAATTCCTCGTGAGTCTAGATAACCATAGAATCCGGGTTCTAGCCCGGTGTTTTTGCCCGGCATAGGCTCACCCCCTAAAGTGAAGCGAAACGGATACCCTCGCCCAGTACTATACCTCACGGTATCCTTGCTTCTGATCTGCCAGTACAAATAACCTTTTCCTCCTAGGCTATAAAGGTACGTCCTACGTCCCCCATCGACCACAGGAAGGACCCTCATCCTCAACCTGGCATCTCATGGACCTGCATATCAATAAAACAAAACTCAAAAAGAGTAATTTTATTGCGAGCTAATATACCATTGTCATGATGAGACGATGCACAAGCGATTCACATTTCAGATTTTAGTAATGGATTCCTGTTTCTTAGCTGAAAAAAATCCTTGGTTTCTGTAATGAGTATTGATACGAGGTGGTATCTTTATTTTTTTGCAAGAATAAAGGGCAGGTTTCCTTCCATTTAGGTAACCTGCCCTGTGTCAGCTACTGCCTTGGCAGCTACTTCCTTGGCGCCAATTACAAGGAATTCTTTACAAGAGATCCTCTTCGGAGTTCACGTCGATATCAGAACTTGCATCGGTGCCAGAGTTCGCATCGATATCGGAGTTCGCATCGGCATTGGCATTGCCTGAATTGTTGGTTTGCGATAATTCATCCTCCGCCAAAGCTTTCTTTGACGAAGTGGCCTCTAACGAATCTTTCTCTAAGGCACTCAATGTAGTATCTGCAGCCGACAAAACATCATCCGAACTATTCAGTGCTGCATCCTCAGACTCAAAGGACTCAAAACACATGCCATCTAACTCATCAACAAAGGCCTCCACAGCAGCATCTTCCATTGCTGTATAAGCTTTGCCCTCTTGTTGAGAAACAAAGGGAACAAGCTCAAAGAGCACGTCGTTGATTGTTACGTACCTGTAGACATTGTTAGCCAAAGACTCCTGAAAAACATCTCTTACAGCATTACGTCCGGCTGTAATCAAATCATGACGAGAGACACCCTCTGAAACCTCTGCCAACTCGTCGATATTAATGTCCGAAAACGAGGCATGGCCCTTTGCAAAATTAATCCAAATCTTTTTACGCTCCTCAAAATTTGGAAGATCAACTGCTATGCGCTGCAACCTATCAAACATATCCAAAAACTGAGGGGCAAGATCCAAATTCGATTGCGCAGTAATTATTGGGAACACATCTGGCTTTTGCAAAATCGCATGTATATAGCTAAGAATCTCACCGTAGGCTCTTGCGGCATGGGAAGGCATAATCTCATCCGATTGAGAATCGGCTTTGATGGCAGCGCGAATAAAATCCTGCAATATGTCGATGTTTTCGATCACAAAAGTGCAGGGCGTTGGAATGTCTGTGGGATCCGACACTCCAAGAAAGCCCTTCTTAAATGGACCGCTTAGCCTAATTGTCCACATGCCATCATCGTCGGTGCGTACATGAAGGGTAACTACAGGATTGCCAATTTCGCCTGCTGTAGCCTCGGCAAATTCATAGACATCTTCGCGAGATGGCCCATAAAAGAGGAATGGATCGTATAGCGACAAGCCCTCTACCCCATGAAAGATGGAGTTTTCTTTTACAAAACGCCTATATTCCTCATCGGCTGCAGTCTCAAATCCAAACACGCACATAGACTTTAGAGCACTTTCATATCCAATGAGTTCACCATAATCTGTATCAGGAAAGGCGGAATCGTCGCGACCTCTCCCCCACTGAGGAACAACCGGTTCGCGTTTTGTCCCAGTATCTTTACCATCGGCAGGCTTAGCATCCTGATTTGAACTGTCTGGTCCTTGTTTAAACATCCCAAACATCTTGTTAAGAAAATCAGGATCAACACCTGCATTGAGGGCCTCTGGGGCATTAACAGTCTCTGGAGCACTGACGGCTTCTGGAGAATAGATACGGTGAGCTTTCTCAATACGATCGCTTGGAATTCCCATTTCTTCTAGCTGACTTACCGTCATATCCTGAAGTTGCATAGCTCTTGAATGCACCTGGTCTGGCGAACTATAAGGAGCAAGCTCGGTAAACAGAGTCTCAGCACTGGAGCGATCCGAAATCTCACATGCAATATTCCAAGCATCTTGCATGCCATCTAGCACAGTATCACTTGGAACTTCGTGGTCTAGGCGATCTAGCTCAAAAGCAGCTAAATACAAATGTATTGCCAATTTCATACGATCATCAGCCCGCGCCTGGGTGGCTGCATTTAAATAAAACGCAGCATCAGGCTGGGCGGAATCGCCAGTGTCTGATCTAAAAAAATTAGAGAGAGAACTCATTGTGTATCTCCTCCAGAAATCGTTTGCTTTAAATTCTATCCGCGAGACTGAAAAATAAAATGCTCATGCATAAAAGTTCTGCACTCAGCGCACAGCGTGTTTTGGATAAACGGAACTTTTGTGCACCAAATCATTAACCTATAGCATGGTGTTTAAGCTCTACAGAGCTAACATACAATAGCAGCACATCTAAATGATGCAATTACAAATGATGCAATTGCCTTGGATCCTTTCTGATAACTTTCATATCTGTTTCTGAAGCAATAAAGCTTTGTCATGTCTTATGCAGTCCCAAGATTATAACGCCGCTTTGATGCTTCGCCTCTTTGACACCTGCCGTAAGTCTCTTACAACAAGGCGCTAAGATCACACTAGGGGCACCGAGGGTACTAGGGCCACATCTTCTAGGGCCACATCTTTAAAGTTACGCTCTAGGGTTGCTTTAAAACCACTTTAAAATCTCCCAGAGTGAGAAAAGTTGCACTGTAGGCCAAAAAGTTACGCTTTAGAACCGCCCACCGCTCAAGAGAAGCCTTGTCTGATCTTTTTAAAAAAGCGCGTGGACAAGCCGATAGGCGCTGTGTAAGATAACCGTCGCTGTCTGAACGAAAAGACAAGCAAGTGGGGTGTTAGCTCAGTTGGTTAGAGCGCTGGCCTGTCAAGCCAGAGGTCGCGAGTTCAAGTCTCGTACATCCCGCCACCTAAAAGACAAGAGGAGCCGTCATGTGATGGCTCCTTTAATTTTTGGGTTATGTTTCAAAAACTGTGTCCGCTTTGATCCGCTTTGCTGGCCAGAGCTTGCTGGCTAGAGTTCCTCGACTTCTTACAGGTAATACCGTGGGTTTACAGCCTGCCCATTAAGCTCCACCTGAAAATGAAGATGCGGCCCAGAAGAATTCCCGGTAGATCCAACAGGCCCAATGTTTTGGCCTTTAGTAACCGTTTGACCTGCAGAAACATAAGGCTGTGTTGCCATATGCATGTACTTGGTAACAAGTCCATTTCCGTGACTAATAACGACCCAATAACCAGCAGACGAGCTATATCCCGAAATAATCACAGTCCCCGCTTCTGCTGCATAGATTGGAGTGCCTGTAGAGGCTGCAAAATCGAGACCCTTATGAAATGAGTTGTCGTAGGTACGATATCCAAATTCACTGGATATATAACTTGCGCCCGGGCAGGGATTAGCAAACAAACCACTGCCAACTATCACATCGTTTGTTGCAGAATATCCTGTCAAAAATGCTGCATCTTCGGCAGCTTGCAGTTCTGCCATCTCTTCTGTGATATTTGCAATCTCTGCTTGCATTTCTGCGGCCTGTGCACTTAGTTGCTCTTGAGCCTCTTGCGAAGCTTGCATCTGAGCTTCGGCTTCTTGGCTTTGATAGGCGTATTCCTCATTTGCAGCTTTGGCCTCGTTGCGAGCCTCCCGAAGCTCTGCAACCAAATCAGTGTCATATTCGTTGACTGTTAGAATCATGTTTGTAGCAGTTACAAAGTCAGAAAAAGAATTCGAACCAAGTATCACATCCAACAACGAAAGGCCACCACTGCGATACATTGCAACAACGCGATCTGATAATCTGTCCTGAATTTCGTCAATCTCAGTTTGGGCTTCGTCTATGCGTTTTTGAGCCTCCTCCATAGCCTCATTCGCGGCATCGTAGGCAGCAACAGCATTATCATAGGCTTCCTGTGTCTCATTAATTTGAGTTTGAATATCGTTGAGTTTGTTTATTACTTCCTGAGCCTGTTGCTCTAGTTCATCTGAGGTAACAGCAAATGCTTGAATTGGAAGCATAGAAGCAATCAAGACTAAGCTAAGAATTACGGCAGCAACTCCGCGCTTAGTCTTGCGAGACAAAAAATAAACAAAGGTCTTAGAACTCAAAAAGAAATCCCCCTAACATGGCCAGGCTGGATTTGTTTTGCTGATTTTTCCGTTTTGCTATGTTTTCCGGCTTTGGAAAGTGCACAAACTATCCTGTTTATTAGCCCTAGAAACATAACTGCCGCACTGCACTCTAGCAGATCTTATAGATGGAATCTATTAGTTCTATAGTACGGTTTGCCATCTGCTCACCATCGTATTTTGCAAGCTGCTTTTGCGCATTATCCGCATGATATTCACGCAGAGTTTGCTGGTACATCATCGAGCGTATCCCATACACCAAGCTCATTAGATCTCCCACAGAAAATGTAAGCCCGGTATGACCACTTACAACCAAATCCAGATTACCTCTAGCAGCATTAGCCAAAACTGGAATCCCCATAGCCTGAGCAGTTGCAAGCATGTTAGAAAAACCGAGGCCGACACTCGCATCTATCACCAAATCTGCCGCAGCAAGGCAGTCATTTGTTTTGGAATCAGTCAATAAACGGACCTTATCTTCCAAGCCCAAATTTGTAATTTTTCTCTGTAGCTTAGTTTTGAGCTCGCTTGCTTCCAATACAAACAAACTGATGATTCTTGGCAAATAGAGCATTGCGTCTATGAGAAAACCTATGCCTTTTTTGCCTGCGTTGCCGTTGGTCACAATGCAAAAAGTGTCGTTTGTGCAAGCCAAAGCCTCTCTTGCTTTGTTTCTTGTATCCAAAGAAGCCGGTTTACAGGCCATAAGATTTAATCCAGTAGCAGGCACAAGTTCACATCTAGTTTGAGGCAACAGCCTTTGTGCCGTTATTAGATCAGCTGAATTGGATGCCAAAAACAAATCGGTGCAAGATCTCAGTTTTTTGAAATTGCGTTTATTCAATCCTTTAGCGAAGGGATTACAGAAACAATCAAAAACCAGAGGCATGTCTTGAACTATCACCACAGATGGCTTGGTTCTCAAACGAGATAGAACTTTAAAACAACAATTTGCCGCAGATTGACCACAGCAAATAAGAACATCGTATCTTTCGTTGGTTAAAAGGGCTGCAAGTTCACTCGATCCACTGCCCTTAGACTCTGGACTTAAACACAAAAACCGCAGCACAACATCGGCCAGATATTCGGAAATGTCTGCATCTAGATCCCCCAAAGCCAAATGAACAACTCCCCCTATATCACGCAGCTTATTTAAAAGCGGCATATAAAAGCGCCGAACCCGACTCGCCTCAGATGCGGCAAGAAGTATTTTCATTTGGTTCCTTTCGAAGTCTCTTTGGAGAATCCCCTGTCCCATGAATCGTTCTACAGATCAAAGTATGAGCTACCTAGTAGCCGTTACCATGTTAAACCAGAATTGACACAATTACCGAACGGGTACAAAGCAATGTTCTTTATTGTTTCTGCTAACGCAGATCTACTTGATTGAAATCGCAAGCTAGACAGGTTCAAATTAAGTTTTTCATGAAGAACAACGCAAACCCGGAGTCGATCTGACATGCTGATACATGCCAGTGATAACATTCATAAACTAGGTCTAAAAAGACTAAAAAGTCTAGAAACAAAGAGATTTAAAAAGGAGAAACAATAGCCATTCTAAAAAGGCTGTGGATTGTTTTACTTGCAAGCCTGGCCCTATCTGGAACAATAACGCTAAATTGCACGTCTGCCGCACTTGCGCTTGGAACCACAGACGAGGGTGCTTCATTGCAAACCTTGTCCAATCCCCTAGATTCACAAGGTGATGGCAAGCAGCAAATCTTTTTGCTAGACGCGCCATTTTTAACATGGGATGACATTAGCGATGTGTCCACACCAAATATCAACTCTATTTTGGAATATGCAGGTGTTGCAAACCTAGTAGCCAGATCAATCTCGAGAATAGACAAGCAAATTGTCACCCCAGAAGAATCAGCTTCTAGCCTAGCTGCTGGTTGGTGGTGCCCGGAACCTTCTAGTACAGACACAAGGAGTTTGCAGGGAAGACTAGGACAGGCACTTAGCGATGCGGGTTGGCAAACTGCCGCAATAGGCAATAGCGATTATGAAGAACAAGAGGTAAGACCAGCATTTATAGCAGTGGCAGACGAGGGCGGGCATGTTGAATACGAAGCCTATAACCCAGATGATATCCTGAGTCAAAACGAAGAAGCTGCAGGTAAAGCCGAAACAAACTACGAAGCTTTGCTCAACCATATACAAAAAGCCATTGACTCCACACAGCGCAACCAAGCCCTTGCAATAGATACGGGAGATCTCTACAGAGCAGGCGCAGCAAGGATAGATGGGATTGTGGACAACGCAGACGAGCAATGGAGTTGGGCACTCTCGTCCTTTGATGAGGTGGTTGGAGAAATCTTGTCGCTTATGGATGGAGATGATGCTCTGATTATCTATTCCTCCTTGGCCGAAACCACCAATTCAGACCATTCTGACGATGCAATGGGTCCGCTAATTGTGCTTGCTAAGGACATGGATGGCCTGCTTTTTTCGCCGGTAACTATCCGTGCCGGAACTGTAACCATCCTGGACCTCACTGATACAATCTGTGGCTTAGCAGGCATCTCAGAGATTGCCGACAATGGCGGAGCTTTATATCCGGCCAAAAATTCTAATGACGAAGATGTTGCTACAACGATATCTGAATTAGACAGAGTGTCCTCTTACTCCCGCGCAATTGACCTCTCGCTCGAAACCGCAACATATACCTTTATCGCCGTATTGTCGGTATCCTTTGCTTTTTCTATCGTGATGCTTTCTCGTGCAATACGCTTACCTGTGCGAGTGCTCAGTGTTTTGATATCCATAACAAGACTGTTGTGGATACTCACAATGTCTTATCCCCTGGCTACATATCTAATGTATCCACTGGCAGCTGATGGAATCACACCAAACGGCTCTTTGAGTCTGTGTCTTGTGCTCACCGTAGTTATAGCCCTTGTTGCCACCTTGGTAGGTAGATTTACACGCTGGCTCTATTCGCTGCTGTTCTTAATGGCTGCAACAATAATTGTGCTGCTAGTAGATCAGCTCGCAGGCGGAATACTTGCCCAAGCGGGATATCTTTCCTATAGACCAATAGAGGCTGTGCGATTCTCGGGTATAGGCAACGAGGGAGCAGGAGTTCTATTTGGATCGTGGCTGCTATTTTCTGGCTTGATTTTAAACAGGTTTCCCGATCTAAAGGCTTCAAAGACTTTTGCTAAGTATTTATTTCCAATAGCCTCGTTTTTGATTATTGCCGTAATTGTGGCACCTTGGTGGGGAGCTAATTTTGGCGTGTTGGTTTGGGGTACAGTAGGCGTGGGCTGTGCTTGGTGGATGTTTATTGGACGCAGATTGAATTGGCGAGCTGTAACATTAACGGTAATCGCCTGCGGCCTACTTACATTGCTTTTGATAATTGTGGATGGAACGCTAGGCGATGGACAATCACATCTTGGTGCCACTGCCACTAATTTGCTCGATCAGGGTATAGCCTACGTACCTGTAATTATTAGAAGCATGCTATCTCTTAGCGTAGAAACACTACTGCTTAATCCAGTTCTATCAGTTGTGCTAGTTATTGTTTGGATTTACTTGGCATGGCTGCGTATCAGAAAGCCTGGCCCATATGCTGTGTTTTGGGAGAGAAATACAGCTTTTAAGGCCTCGTTTACCGCAGCGATGATCGTTGCCGTACTCATGTTGCTGATAGAAGACTCTGGGATACTGCTGCCTGCGATTGTTCTTTTGTATGCAGCAGCTGGTCTTACCTGGCTGATATGCGATCTTCACAAATGGGAGCTACGTGCAGCCAAAAAAGATCTAGGTCTAACTAACGACAATGTGGAAACCCCGATTGGTGGCTTTAAGGTCGAGTAAGCTTCGCGCGATAATTTCTCAAAGCAAGCACCCTTAGACAGGAGTACCCTGATAGAGGCGTTAACAAACCAAGCGCGCCCCTCATTTCGTTAACAGCAAAAAAAGAACGAGCCTTGCTGTGCTCATAACAGCACAAACAAGACCCGCTCCTTTGATTTCTTTGATTCTTTTTCTAGACCCAATCTAACGATCAGATCAATCCGTCAAATCTGTCAAAAAACAGCATCAAAAACTTGGATACTCTCTTTAAAGGCTAAACAAGGATCTCTTTAAACGATTCCTTGGGCGAGCATCGCATTGGCAACCTTCTCAAAGCCTGCAATGTTGGCACCAGCCACGTAATTGCCCTCCATACCATAGGCACGAGCTGCATCATCGGCCTGATGGAAGAGATTAATCATGATGGTGTCAAGCTTTTGATCGACTTCTTCGAAGCTCCAGGAGAGGCGCTGACTGTTCTGAGACATCTCCAAGCCCGAAGTAGCTACGCCACCAGCATTAGAAGCCTTGCCAGGGAAGAAGGCAATTCCATTTTCTTGCAAGAAAGCTACTGCATCGGGAGTTGTGGGCATATTTGCACCCTCTGCCACAATCTTGCAACCATTAGAAGCCAGATTCTTTGCATCGTTGTCGTCGAGCTCATTTTGAGTTGCGCAAGGCAGGGCAATATCGCAAGGAATAGACCAAACACCAGCGCCATCATGATACTCAGCCGAAGGATGAGAATCTGCGTACTCATGAATCCTTCCGCGCCTAACTTCCTTGATCTCCTTTACGCAATCCAAGTCGATTCCATTTGGATCGTATATCCAACCAGTGGAGTCGGAAAGCGTGACCACCTTGGCACCAAGTGCCTGAGCCTTCTCAGTTGCATAGATTGCAACATTTCCAGAACCGGAAATTGTGACCGTCTTGCCCTCAAAAGAATCACTGCGAGTTCTCAGGTACTCCTGCACAAAGTAAACAAGTCCATAACCGGTAGCCTCGGTGCGAACAAGCGATCCACCAAAGCTTAGCCCCTTACCAGTAAGCACTCCCTCGTAGGCATTGCGCAAACGCTTGTACTGACCAAAGAGGTAACCAATCTCGCGACCGCCAACTCCAATATCGCCGGCAGGTACATCGGTGTTGGGACCAATATGCCTAAAGAGCTCGGTCATAAAGCTCTGGCAAAAACGCATGACCTCCATATCGGTTTTGCCCTTGGGATCAAAGTCGCTTCCGCCTTTGCCTCCGCCCATGGAAAGACCCGTAAGAGAATTCTTAAAGATTTGCTCAAAGCCCAAGAATTTAATAATGCCCAAGTTGACCGAAGGATGAAAACGAAGACCACCCTTGTAAGGACCAATAGCAGAATTGAATTGCACCCTAAATCCACGGTTGACCTGAATACGACCAGAATCATCGACCCAAGGAACCCTAAACATCACTACTCTCTCGGGTTCGGTGATGCGCTCTAAAAGCGCTGCATCTTGGTACTCTGGATGGGCATCGATAACCACTTTTAGAGAATCCAAGACCTCGGTAACCGCCTGAATAAACTCAGGCTCACTAGGATTTTTAGCGGTAACTTTTTGTAGAACTTCATCTACGTACGCCATGTGCAATGCTCCTTCACAATATTCAGTTCTTCCCCATAGATTCAATGTTCAGCCTTCAGTCACACGCTTTAAAGACTACTTGTCAGATTTTTAGACAAAAGCCCACGAAGTAAGTCCACAAAGCAATTGTTTAAAAAGCCGAACTTCCAGCGCTAAAGTGTACCGAGGCTTTTTGGGATAAGTGTTACAAGTTTGTTAAATATGGCTAAGGGGATCATAGTCGCTTGGTGTTTACCTAATTTGGCCGTCCAGATATGGTGCTTGCCAAAATCTCTGCTTAGCCCTAACACTTAAGGAGAATCTTTAGCTGAGTGCCCTCCATCAAATCTTCATAGGCTTTTTCTACGTCCTCTAGATCGTAAACCTTTGTGATGAGTGGCTCCAAATCCACGCGCGAAAGCATGCTAATTGCATAGGGCCATCCTGTTTGACCCAGCTGCATACCCTGTAAAGTTACTTCACGCTGAACGAGCTTCTTAAAAACCTTGATGGGCACTTCTTTTTCGGGATCGTAATACGACACCATCAGCACCTTGCCACCTTCGGCAGCCATATCGATGCCTTGGTTTACACAATCGATATTGCCCGAGGCCTCAATTACAATGTCAAAACCACGTCCTCCAGTGATTCTCAAGGCCTCCTCAACAACATCTACCTCATTGGGATCAATAGCCTCATCAGCGCCAAAACTTAAGGCCAGGTCTCTTTTAGAGGCAGTCCTAGCCGAAGTGGCAACAAGGCTCGCGCCATTTATGCGAGCAAGCTGAATCAGCATCTGTCCAATTGATCCAGCACCTATAACAAAAACGCTTTTGCCTACAGAAATTCCTGCCCTCATAACAGCATTGACCGCAATTGCAAAGGGCTCGGTTAACGAGGCAACCTCAAGCGAAACATCATCTGGAATTTTAAAAATCTGATTAGCATTCCAAACTAGGTACTCTGCTTGAGTGCCTAGCATCAACTTAGGATGCTTGCAGAATTGCTGACGGCCGGTACGGCAATCAAAGCAAAGGCCACACTCAAGCAAAAAGTTTCCGGTTACTCGATCGCCTACACCAAGGCCCATCTCTTTAGCTGCAGAACCTAGATCTTCTATAACCCCAGACATCTCATGTCCTACAACGTAAGGAAGCGTTCCAGAAAAGAGATTGTCCTTGATGTAATGCTTGTCTGATCCACAAATAGATGCGTAGGCTACTTTTACGAGCACATCGTCGTCATGAACAAGTTTAGGCTTAGGCCAATCGATGCACTCCACCTTACCGGAAGTATTGTCTACAGGATCAAATTCCCTAGTTAGGCATGCTGCCCTCATAACGAACCCCTTTACCCCAGTCTCTATCGTAGTCTCTATTGCAGTAGCCTATTGCGCTAAAGACCAAGAGCCTTCTTAAGCGCCGAGACCCTCCTGCGCGAAACCGGAATCTGTACATCAGTTCCAGAAAGAGTTAGTAGCAGGGTTCCACCATTTACAGGAGTAACTTCTTCAACGCAAGCAAGATTTACCAGATATCCACGATGTACTCTAAAAAAGCCATGCATCTCAAGCTTGCTCTCTAGATTAGCCAAAGACACAGTCGACAGATATCTATCGCTCGCTGTATAGAGATAGGAGTAATCGTCTTTTGCCATAATGTAGAGAATTTTGTCTGTAGAAACGAGTAGCTTCTTTCCACCCTTTTCAACCGGAATTCTCTCTGCGGGATTGTTCTTGTTGATCATAGAGACATGCTTTTTAACCTTCTCAATGGCCTGATAAAGCCTATCAATCTCTATGGGTTTTACTAAATAGTCGATAGCATTAACCTTGAATGCCTCTACGGCATACTCACTATATGCAGTTACAAAAACCACCGCTGGTGGGCGGGAAATCTTGGTGAGGGCCTGCGCAAGCTGAAGACCTGTAGCGCCTGGCATGTTGATGTCCAAAAACATCACATCGCAGCCATTGTCCTTTAGGCTCTCAATGGCCTCCCTAACACTACTGGCTTCAGCAATAACCTCAACCTGATTGGTCTCCTGAAGCATGTAGCTTAGCTCCGATCTTGCCGGTGCCTCATCATCTACTATCATCGCGCGTAACAATGTGTCCTCCTTAATTCAACATCGCATCTTTTGCCTCGGCTACTTCTACTTGCTCTGACTCCTCATCCAAATCTTCGTCCAAGCCCAATGCAGCACCAGCAAGTGTTAGATACACGATAGTTCCCTCATTTAAGACCGAGTCTATGTGTATGCCCGATCCAGATCCAAAGCAACTTTTGAGTCTATCATCAACGTTCTTAAGAGCTATCCCAGCACCTGGGGAGTTGCCCTTTTGAACAGCTGTCGCCGACTTTGCCGATTCCATTCCAACACCATCGTCGGCAACTGAGATAACAACATCATCGCCTTGCCTTTTAACCTCGATTTTAATATGAAGTACCTCACCATCTGGTCTCATTGCATGCCCCACAGCATTTTCTACTATGGGTTGGATGATAAAGGCGGGCACTTCTAAACTATCGAGGCCGGGCTCTACATAATTAGAAAGCCGAATCCTTTCTGTCCCAAAACGGGCGCGCTCGAATCCAAGATAACGTAAAGTCTGAGTTAATTCTAGCTCGATGGTAATTAGGTCTTGTGAGCTTTCTAGGGTTCTGCGATAAAAGACCGCAAACTCTCTAAGCAAAACTCTGGCCTGCCTTGGATCGGTGCGGATCAAAGACGCAATGGTATTGATTGTATTGAATAAGAAATGAGGGTTAATCTGGGCTTGCAAAGCACGCAATTCCATCTTTGTAGCAAGCTCTGTTTTGGCATCCAGTTCTGCCAAGGCCAGCTGATTGGACAGCAAAATCGCAAAACCCATTGCCATAGCTTGCTGCGTTTCATCGATATCTGAATGGCTAGGATAGTAAAGCTTAAGCATTCCCACCAGATTGTCTTGCACAGTTAAGGGAACAACAATGCATCCCTTAAGTCTAGTTGGAAGACCGCCCTTTACTGTGGCATCAGTGCCTATTACAAACTTGGCACCATACTCAAAACGAGTTTGAGCAGCAAGCGTTGGTACAGGATCCCCATATCTATCCCACAAAGTCTCGCACCCACAGGTTCCTAGCAGCGTTGCGCTCTTGTCATAGATTGCAGCCGACTCAGCCTCTGTGAATGGAAGAAGCGCCTCGCAAGCCTTAGTTGCCGAGTATTCATCGAGACCTTTGCGCATAAAACCTAAGGTGTTACCCGCAAGACTAAGCATTCGGTTGGTTTGATCGGCACGAAGCTTATCTGAGCTTTTAGAGAACCTGCCTAGCAAGATTGAACATATAGACAATCCAACTACACAAACAAGTTCCCAGACAATAAGTTCATAGCTAAACGAGGCTATTAGCCCACAGGCAAACAAAACCAGCAGGATCGCTGATACAAAGGTAAGCATCTGATGGGTATGCCGACCATTCGCTGGCCTGCCGGTACTCTCATCCATCATCTGTCTTATCCGATCCCGATTGGGCTATGGGTTTTACCTTGGCTCTTTCGAAGGCACCAGCAAGTGCTAGATCCTCTTCTAGAACAGCCACGACCTCTGGCCAAGCTCGCTGGAACGAAAAGTAATTAGAGCAGTTTTCTTTTGCGTACTCCACAGCACCTCGCCTCGAGTCCATCGCAGCCCTAAAATAAGCCCTTCTATGACCTGATCTGCCAATTGACCTAAGAAGAGCTGTCATAAAAATGTTGAAATTGATGGACGACTCCAAAAAAGGTCCCGGATACGGCATTAAGGAACTAGTGGGAACTTGCAAAAGATCTATCTGGGCGCTCGAAAACTCAAGCTTGCGATTCTCGTAAAACCACCTATAAATGTCCTGTCTAAATCTGATCGACTCCATCTTGGAGCTTTTTGGGGGTAGGTGTCTTAGATGCCAAGCGTTATCGAACCATATTTCTGATCCATACATCCTCACGTTTAAGAGAAAATCTAGATCCTCCCCTCTTGGGATCCACGGATCAAAAGAAACACGCCTAAAAGCCTCTCGATGCAAAGCCAAGCACCCTCCACATGCCGTATTAGACGGCGATATCCTAGGTCCTGCCATTGCCTTGTCGATCCAAGCGTTAAAGCCTTCATGCTGTTTCCAAAACTTGTTGTACCAACCGCGCTTTTCTCTTGCTCGATAACTTCCTCGTCTGTCTAGGTAATAACCCGACTTAACAAGGATGGGAACATCGCTTTGTGTAAGCATCCCCAGGCCATAACAGGCCTTAGAAACAAATTCGGGATCTTCGACTATCTCGTCATCGTCTATAAAAATAGCCTCGGTATAACCCATCGTAGCGGCGTAAATCAAAGCAAAATTGCGCATAGCACCATAGCCAGTAAGCGAAATTCCCTTAGTGTGATCAGCAGCACCAAGCTGAACCATCCTGGTGTGCAAGAAAGCTTCCTCGCTATGTCCTATAACCGAGATATCTAAATCTCCAGCAAAATACGCAGCATCCGAACGAATCTTCTCTAGCGCTTGTTCTTCGCAAGACTGTTCACTAACAACCAAAATTACCACTGGTGCCAAAGTCTCCAAGCCCTTAAGCGAAGAGAGACATCTTCCCAATTCGCCTGGCCTATCAAGTGGTGTCATGTGATCGTAGGTATCAATCACACCTGCCTCGGTACGCTGTTTTGAAGCACTTACATATGTAGGTATGATGATCACAGGGTTCAATGGTATCTCCGGTTTCGTTCATGCATCATTTACGTTCATGCGTCATTTATTTCTGAACAATCCAAACTTATGGTCAATCCAAATACGGACATATTGCAGCCGCTAAGGAGTTACAAAAACAGACTACAGGATAAACCCCTATACAGTAAAACGCTAGCATTTTTTACAAAGCTAGCATTTTTTATCTCATTCTGATTTATCTGGTTTATCTGTAAACAGGCCCGTCTTCGCAAGATATCTAGATAAGGGATAGCCAAGAGCAATTACAGATATAAGCTCCCCAATTCCAATTCCTGCGACTCCAACCAGATACAAAATTGGATAGGCCCCGGTAATCGCAATATCTGTAAAGGGGATTGTATAAGCTCCAGCAGCTGTTAGGAGAAAAGGTAGATACGCTGGAACAATCAAGGCATTCGTGATTACTGGCCCAAAAAGCCCCAACAGCTTGTGTTCGCGCATTTTCCAGCACCACATTGCACCTAAAACTGTGGCTAAGGTTCCAAAAAACACATCCAGCAAACCTAAAGCACCAGTACCAGCAAGCGGAATTGCAAGTAAGTTGGCAATTGCACAGCCAATTCCAAGACCTCGAATTGCCGATCGAGAAAACAAAGCAAAGGCCATCAGAGCTTCTGAGATTCTAATTTGAACAAGTCCCCAAGAAAGTCCCTGTAGTACAAACATCGTAACTAGGGTGGCAACCGCATACAGAGCAGCAATCATTCCAGTTCTGGCAACATTTTCGGATCTGCTGCCCGATGACTCTGATGCCTCCGATGTCTCCGATGCCTCTGTGTCTCTCATGTGTTTTCTTACTCCTCATATGTACCGTATGGATACCGTATGGCATCCAAAAGTCTTTAAGGTACGAGACAGTGCTACAATACCGCCCTGTCTCTAGCTCAGATTAAATAAAGCCCTTTATACATAGCTTTTGCATTTATTACAAGGCGCTTAGGCTCTGCCAAGTAAGCGAAAGTAAGCTAAAGTAAGCGAAAATGAGCGAAAGCAAACGTAAGTAAACGCAAGCAAACGAGCTAGCTAGAATCTCGACCTGACGATTGTTTAGCTAATTTAGCTGTAGCAGATCCGAGTTGACTAAGTTAGGGAGGACAGATATGGATCCAAATATCAACGAGATCGCTAGCAGGATTCGCTCCCTGCGAGACGACCTAGGATTTAGCGACGAAGAGATGGCTGAGGCCACCGGTCGTAGTGTCGAAGAATACCTTGCCCAAGAATCGGGTGAGAGCGATCTGAGTTTTACCTTCCTTTACAAATGTGCAGAAAAGCTTGGAGTAGATGTTATCGAGCTTTTAACCGGAGAAAATCCACATCTTCGTGGTTATTCGGTAGTGCGCTCTGGCGATGGCCTGCATATTCGCAGAAGAGCCGGATTTGAATATCTACACGTAGCTCCAAACTTTGAAGGCAAGCTATGTGAGCCTTTTGTAGTTACAGCTCCCTATCTAGAAGAGGAGCAAGAAGCACCTATTCATCTCTCAAAACACAATGGCCAAGAGTTTGATTTTATTCTTAGCGGCAAGCTTCGCTTTAGATACGAAGATCATATCGAGGAGCTATCGGCAGGCGATGCCTTGCTTTACGACTCTGGACGCGGACATGGAATGATTGCCATTGGTGGCGAACCCTGCGTCTTTTTGGCCATAGTGATTCGATCCCCAGAAGACGGAATTTCCGAAGGGGATTTCTGATTCTTTCTGAACACCGCTACAGATTTCCCCCACAACCCCATTCATTGGCGGACAAAGACTAATTTGACCGGCATGGCCTCGTCGTGCCGACTGTAAGCAATGGGAAGGCTAACTATGCTCAAGATCAATGAAAGATACGTCAGGGAGACCTATGATGCCAACGGAGTCTTATCAGACTTTGACTTGGAGATACCCAAAGATTTCAATTTTGCTTATGACTGCGTAGACGATATAGCAACGGCAGAGCCAGACAGACCAGCAATGATATGGTGTAACCCTGAGGGCGAGGAGCACATCTTTACCTTTGCAGACATCAAGCTTTGGTCGGACAAAACTGCCAACATGCTTGCCTCGCAAGGTGTTAAGCGCGGCGATATGGTGATGGTGATTCTTAGGCGTCATTACCAGTTTTGGTTTACTGCAGTAGCATTACATAAACTTGGTGCCGTAATGGTGCCAGCTACTTTTATGCTTAAGGAGCACGATCTTAAATACCGCCTTGATAGTGCAGAAATTAAGTATGTTATCTGCACTTCATGCGGTTTTATCCCCGATGTAGTAGATGCATGCCTGCCTAAGTGTCCTAGTGTCGAAAAAGTCTTCCTTGTAAATGGCGGAGGCGGCGGCATGGGTGATCCCAAGAAAGATCCCACAATTGGATCTGTGCTCAGCGGCCCCGACGGCATCTGCGCTTTGCCTGTAGAGCGTGAGGGTTGGATCGACTTTAATACCGAAGTTCGCAAGACATCTGAGGTCTTTGAGAAGGTTCAAACAAGTCCTGCAGATCCCTTCTTGATGTACTTTTCGTCCGGAACATCGGGCGAGCCTAAGATGGTTATGCACGATGGAGCCTATCCCTTGGGGCACTTGGTCACAGCCAAGCATTGGCACAATGTTGTTAGCGACGGCGGTGTTCATTTTACGATTGCTGATACCGGATGGGGCAAAGCTGTTTGGGGCAAGTTCTATGGGCAGTGGCTCATGGAGGCATGCGTTTTAACCTACGACTTTGACCGCTTTGATGCTGCGGAAATTTTGCGGCTAATTCAAGACTACAAGATCACAACTCTATGCTGTCCACCTACGATGTATCGCATGATCATGCTCGAAGATGTCGATTCCTACGATCTGTCGAGCTTGGTTTACTCAACTACTGCAGGTGAGGCTCTTAATCCCGATTTATTCAATGCTTGGAAGGAGCATACCGGACTTACAATTTTTGAGGGCTTTGGGCAAACCGAGACCCCGCTTGCTGTTGCCAATCTCACCAACATGGTTCCCAAACCGGGTTCAATGGGTAAGCCAAATCCCCTATATCATGTGGCGATCTTGAACGAAAACAACCAAGAATGTAATGCTGGTGTAACTGGCGAAATTTGCATCGAAGTCCACGATTACACCAACTGGCACTGGGTTCCAGGCATTCTTACCGAGTATTACCGTGATGAGGAGCGCACAAAAGCTGCAATTCGAGATGGCTGGTATCACACAGGAGATACAGCCTGGCGCGACGAAGACGGTTATCTATGGTATGTGGGCCGCAATGATGATGTGATCAAGTCGAGCGGATACAGGATTGGTCCCTTTGAGATCGAAAGCGTGCTTTTGGAGCACGATGCAGTTGCCGAGTGTGCAGTTACGGGTGTGCCTGATGAGATTAGAGGCATGAGTGTTAAGGCAACTATTGTGCTAAGCCCTGGTTTTGAGGCATCTGACGAGTTGACAAAAGAACTGCAAACCTGGTGTAAAAAGGAAACTGCACCTTATAAATATCCTAGGATCATCTCTTATGTTGATGCTTTGCCTAAGACTGTTAATGGCAAGATCAGGAGAGCCGCAATTCGTAATGCCGACCTAGCTGCCACCAACGATAAAAAAGACGGTCTGGTATAAATCGCTGACAATCAATCAGCGACTCAAAATCAGCGATTTGAGCCTCTCTTATTGCCCAATGGTTAAACCATTGTTTCTTTGAGATAACCGCCTGTTCAAAAAAATGTTACGAGGCTCGGGCAAGCGTTATCGAAACATTTAGGAAAAAACCAGCACATATGCTCTTTCTGTCGCGTTAACAAAAGCGTCTCCGATCGCGCGACAGAAAGGGTGGGTTCATGTACGACACCGGCACGACTGCATTCATGATCGTCAGCTGCGCTCTGGTGCTCATGATGAGTCCCGCATTGGCCCTTTTTTATGGAGGGCTTGCACGGCGCAAAAATGTAGTCAACACAATGCTGATGTGCATTCTTGCAATGTGTATCGTAGGCTGCACTTGGCCGCTAATAGGCGACTCTATAGCTTATGGAAACGCGAGTGATGCCTTTGCAGAAGATGGCAGCATTCAGAGTATCTCGGCTCTGTTTGTGGGGGGATTAGAGCGCATAGGTTCCTCTTGGCCACTATCAGAAGTAATCAGCTCAAATACATCAACCACGGATACATCTACTCTTGCCGAAGCCTCTTATGGCACATATCCAGAAATCGTTAGCGTTGCATTCCAAGCAACTTTTGCAATGGTAACCACAGCCATCGTTACAGGTTCTTTGGCAGGTAGGGCTAAGTTTGGAGCAGTAGCTGTAATCGCAGTTGTATGGCCGCTTTTGGTCTATGCCCCAATGGCTCATATGGTTTGGGGTAATGGCCTTATCCAAGATGGTATTGGAGCCATCGACTTTGCAGGCGGAACTGCAGTTCATATTTGCTCAGGTTTATCTGGCTTAGTCTTAGCCCTAATTCTTGGAAAGAGAAGAGACTTTGAAGTCTCCACTGCGCGTCCTCACAATGTTCCATTTGTAATGTTTGGTGGCGGCATGCTGTTTATGGGTTGGTTTGGATTTAACGGCGGTTCTGCACTAGTAGCCGATGGCAACGCCGGTTTGGCTATTGCGAACACCCTGTTTGCAGCATGTGCCGGTGGTATCTCATGGATGCTTGTCGAACAAATCAAAATCAAAAAAGTCACCCTAGTTGGCGCGATGTCTGGAGTCATAGCTGGTCTTGTGGTGATAACCCCAGCCTGCGGCTATGTCGAACCTTGGGCAGCCATCGTAATGGGAATTATTGTCTCCCCAGTTTGTTACTTCTTTATCTCAAAGCTCAAGAGAAAACTTGGATGGGACGACGCTCTCGATGCTTTTGGCCTACACGGACTTGGTGGACTAGTGGGAGCCATACTTGTTGGAGTGTTTGCAACACCAGAGCTTTCTCCATCTGCTAATGCAGGCCTTATCTACACCGGAGATTTCTCCCTACTTTTAAGCCAAGTACTTGCAGTTTTAGTAACGATTGTTTTTGTCGCTGCAATTACGGCCATCATCGGATTTGCTGTCAAAAAGATCTTTAGCGGCTCTCTCAGAGTCAGCAAAACCGTCGAAAACTCTGGTCTGGACACCACGCTGCATGGCGAATCTGGATACCCCGCTTTTACCGGATTGGATTAAAAGCTCAAAAGTTTTCATAAGTAGTAAGTAAAACTCCCTTTATAAGGGCCAGATCAGAGCACAGCACAGTAAAGCAAAGCAAAAGCCAAACCGCAGCAGGTCAATTAAATCCTAGGTGCTAGCAAAGATGTTAAGCACTAAGAAGCTGCGGCAGACACTAAGGAGGATCCCATGGCTTATCCGGCAATCGATTTCCTTTATCTCAACGAAGAAGACATGATCAAAGCTGGTGTAATGAACATTTCGGATTGTATCGACACCATGGAAGAGGTCCTAAAATGCCTCAGATTAGGTGACTTTATGATGGGTGGAAAAACTGGCACCTCCCATGGATGCATGGTCACCTTCCCCAAAAGCTCACCATTCCCCAATATGCCAACCGATCAAGGCGAAGATAGACGCTTTATGGCAATGCCGGCCTATCTAGGAGGCCCCTTTGACATGGCAGGTTGCAAATGGTACGGCTCCAACACTGCCAACAAGGAAAAGGGTCTGCCACGTTCGATCCTTATGGTCATGCTCAATGACAAAGACACCGGAGCACCAATTGCCCTAGAGTCTGCAAACTTGCTGTCCGCATATCGCACAGGCGGTGTTCCTGGAGTTGGAATTCGTCATCTTGCTCGCAAAGATTCCAAGGTGCTTGCGATCTTTGGACCTGGAGGAGTTAGCCGTACAGCAATCGATGCCTTTGCTGCAGAGATTCCAAATCTAGACACTGTAAAAATCAAGGGTAGAAGCCAGCAAGGCATTGATGGCTATATTGCCTACGTTAAAGAAAAGCACCCGCAATTTACAACTATCGAGGTAGTAGACACACTGGAAGAACTAGTCCGCGATAGCGACTGTGTCTACTTTGGAGCAACAGCCACCTCAGATCCCACAAGCTATGCCAAAGTTATGGGAGATTGGGTCAAGCCTGGTGCCTTTATCATCGGTACCTCTGCCTTTGACGTTGAGGATCAATATCTTATAGATAAGTGCAAGTTGGTTGTTGATGATATTGGCCTATACGACTCTTGGGCCAATGAGTACCCCTACCCCACATTTGGATATGGAATGGACATCTTTGGATGCAAGTTTACCGACATGATTCACGACGGCTTGATCACCCGCGAACGAATCATCTCTATGGGCGACATACTCCTCGACCGCGCACCTGGACGCGAAAGCGATGACGAAGTTATCACGATGAGTGTTGGTGGAATGCCGGTAGAAGACGTTGCATGGGGCAAGTACTGCTATGACAACGCCGTAAAGATGGGAATTGGCACCAAACTTCATCTATGGGACGCTCCCACGTTTGCTTAGCTCATCCCCCAAATACAAATCGCCAAAAAGAAAGTGATAATCCAATGTCTAAGTCTCACCGGATAATGAACCACCCAATCCTAGGTAAGCCCGAAAAAGGAAAACTAATTTCGTTTACCTATAACGGAAAAACAATTCAAGCTTACGAGGGAGAGCCAATTGCTGCGGCGCTTAAGGCTGCGGGTGTGATGATTCATCGATATACAAATAATTTGCATGAACCACGCGGTGTCTTTTGCGCAATAGGACGATGCACCGACTGCGTGATGATCGTAGATGGCAAACCCAATGTTCGCACATGCGTTACCCCCGTCGAAAAAGGCATGGCTGTACAAACTCAGTACGGAGTAAGCGCAAAGGCATTCGAAGCATCTGAAACACCCGAAGCATCCAAAGCACCCGAGACGTTCGAAACACCCGTATCTGAGACATCCGGAACAGCTGAAGCATCCGTATCTGAAACATTCGGCGAAGCAGCAACGGATACCTCTGACACGTCAAAGCCTGTTGCTATGTCCACTGCAATGACAGCAAAAATCTAGCAAAACGGGGGTATAAGAATGAAACGCTACGACTTGATAATTATAGGTTCTGGACCATCTGGACTTAGCGCTGCTATAGAAGCTGCAAAATATGGCCTAGAAGTTGTTGTCTTTGACGAAAACTCCCGTCCAGGCGGTCAGCTATTCAAACAGATTCACAAGTTTTTTGGCTCCAAAGAACACGGAGCTAAACTACGCGGAGTCACGATAGGTCAAGAGCTCTTGAGACAAGCCTCTGAAGCTGGAGTCAAGGTCGAACTCAACACAGAAGTTATGGGAATCTTTCCCAATAAAGAGCTAATGATCCATCACGATAGACAAGTCTCGCATTGCAAAGCCGACTCAATAATAGTTGCAACCGGCGCATCCGAAAACGCAGTCATGTTCGAAGGCTGGACTCTACCCGGAGTTATGGGCGCTGGAGCCGCTCAGATGTTCATGAACCTCAATGGTGTCAAACCTGGAGAAAGAGTCTTAATGCTTGGCACCGGCAACGTTGGGCTTGTGGTGAGTTTTCAGCTTTTGCAAGCTGGATGCGAAGTCGTGGCTCTTGTTGACGCAGCGCCCAAAATAGGTGGCTACGGAGTACACGCATCCAAACTTGCACGTACCGGCGTTCCCTTTTACACATCGCACACAATCAAAAAGGCCGAAGGAACAGACCATGTAAGCGGAGTTGTGATAGCCGAAGTAGACAGCAACTTTAAGTTTATCGAGGGCACCGAAAAACACTTTGATGTAGACACAATCTGTCTTGCAGCTGGCCTTTCGCCTCAATCGCAGCTTCTAGATATGGCCGGTTGTGAGATGACAGACAAGGGAGGCAGCGTTCCAGTTGTTAATGAGCGGTGCGCTACCTCGGTACCAGGAATTTATGCTGCAGGAGACTGTTCTGGAATCGAAGAAGCCAGTTCGGCCATGATCGAAGGACGCATAGCTGCGGTATCGGCGGCCGAGTTTTTAGGGTACATAGATGCAGAAACTGCAGGTAAAGCCTTAAAAGAACATCTCGAAGCACTGGACAGCCTGCGAATGGGAATGTTTGCTCCGCAAAATAGAGGCAAGGAAATCACTCAAACCGACGAAGGAATCCCTCTTTCTCAAAGTTTGCTTAAACGAGGCTATGTTACCGACGAAGAAATAGATTCGTTTGGCGGACTTGTGCATACAGACGGTTGGCATGCAGTTATCGAATGCACACAAAACATCCCTTGTAATCCCTGCAGAGATGCCTGTCCTCAGCACTGCATAAATGTAGGCAAGGACAACATGACCAAGTTGCCTACGATCAATCCCAAGGCCAAGTGCGCTAATTGTGGTAAGTGCGTAGCATTTTGCCCAGGCCAAGCCATCTTTTTAGTTAATGAGGATCTTGGAGATGGAACTGCTCAAGTTACTCTGCCTTACGAGTTTTTGCCCTTGCCCTCCACGGGAACTGAAGGAATGGCGCTTGATCGCAGCGGAAACGAGGTATGTGGAGCAAAGGTTGTAAAGATTGCCAATCCATCGGCCTTTGACCATACAGCCCTGCTAACAATGAGCATCCCACGCCAATACGCACATCAAGCACGTTTCTTTAAGCTCGCAAGCTAAATAGCTAAGCCTGCGAGCTAAACGTCCCCTGTAAGTTAAACATCCTCTGCAACTTAAATGCCCAAAAGCCTAAAACTAAGATTTGAGGAGCCTTAGATGAGTTCTCCAACATATAGATCTATCAATCCTAATCCCTTTAAACCCGAAGCCGACGACGACCTTATTGTGTGTCGTTGTGAAGAAGTAAGCAAAGGCGACATAAGACGCGCAGTACACGATGGGTTGTATCGCTTCCCCGAAATACGGCGATTTACTCGTTGTGCAATGGGTCTATGTCAAGGGCGCACCTGCACACGTTTGGCACAAGGAATCATCGCCAAAGAGCTTAAATGCGGACGACTTGAGCTATGTACGCCAGCAGCCCGCTCCCCGCAACGGCCCCTTCAGATGCATGATCTTGGCAACGAAAGTTTCTAGGAGGAGCAATGAATAACACTGCGGATGTAATTATTGTTGGCGGCGGCATCGAAGGGTGCTCCACAGCCTACTATTTAACAAAACGCGGAATCACCAATGTGATAGTCCTCGAAGCACAAGATGTCATTCTCAACGGTGCTGCATCTAGAAATGCTGGAGGAGTAAGACAGTCGGGACGAGACCCTCGCGAACTCCCCCTAGCTATGTTTGCTGTAGAAAATATCTGGCCAACACTTGGTGAGGAACTGGGGATTGATGTTGAGTACAACCAAGGTGGAAACCTGCGTCTAGGCAAGACCGAAGAGCACATGGAAATTCTCACAGGATTAGCCGACAGAGCTGCAGCCTGCGGTCTTGATGTAAGCATGATCTCGGGAGATGAAGCTAGGCAGATCAACCCATATCTGTCAGAAGAGGTTGTTGGTGCTAGTTGGTGTCCCAGCGATGGACATGCCAATCCCCTCAAGACTGGCCTAGGCTTTTATCTTCGAGCCATGGAAGCTGGAGTGAGATTTATCACTGGCGAAAAGGTTTTGAGTCTTCGAAAGATTCGCGGCAGAATTCGCAAGGTCATAGCCGAGAACAACACATACGAGGCAGATACCGTAATGGTGTGCGCTGGTGCTCAATCCAAAGAAATACTTGAAACTGTGGAAATAAACGCTCCAGTTAGGCCTCGAATTGATCACTGCCTTGTAACAGAGTGTCAACCACATATGTTTGACACGATGCTGGGTACAGCAGAAGCCGACTTTTACGGAGGGCAGACCAATCATGGCTCCTTTGTATTTGGCGGAGACGACGACCTTGAGGGCTTCGACTTTTACGACATAAGCACCAAGGGAAACTCAACAAATGCACCCTGTGTATGCCGAGGGATTATGAAATATTTCCCAATGATGGCAGAAATGAATGTTGTGCGAACCTGGGCTGGATGGATCGACATTACACCAGATGGGGTTCCTGTGCTAGGAGATTGTCCCGAGGTGCCTGGCCTTGTTAGTGCTTACGGCTTTAATGCTCATGGTTTTGGAATATCGCCTGGCATAGGCTACGCGATGGCAGAACTAATAGACACAGGTGCGTCATCGACAATAGACATAAGTGGTCTAAGTTACGACCGATTTAAAGCTAAGTTCTAGAAGTTGGGTTCTCTAAAAGTGGCTCTCAGAAAAATGCCGAATCTATGCTAAATCAGCTTTAGCGTGACTGCTGAATAAATGCGCGCACAATACAAGGCGCACAGAAACGATGCCGGGGTCATTGTGGTAATGCCCCGGCATCTTTATCTATTGCACTTACTTGAGCATTTGCTTAAACAAATCCAATCAAAGATCTGCTTGCAAAGCTTGTTAACTTAGAAGCTGGTCAAGTTACTAATTTGTAAGACCTATATACGGCCCGCCTCAGCAAAATCCACTTGCGGCCTTGTTTACAGACCTAGGCTGCCAAACCTAGCTAGGCAGCAACATCTCGGCAATCTGTACTGCGTTTAGTGCAGCGCCCTTACGAATCTGGTCGGCAACAACCCACATTGCAATTCCATGATCAACCGTAGGATCCTTACGCAGTCTGCCTATGTAGGTATCGTCGGTTCCAGCAAGCAGACCTGGCATTGGATAAAGCTTTTGAGCAGGATCGTCTATGAGTGTAACCCCGGCCGCCTTCTCAAAAGCCTCTCGCGCAGCCTCAACACTAACTTCTCCCTCAAACTCAACATTTATCGACTCGGCATGGCAGCGCAAAACGGGAATTCTTACACAGGTTGCTGCAACTTGGATGTCGGGATCGCCCATAATTTTTTTGGTCTCTGCAACCATCTTCCACTCTTCCCTAGTGGAATCATCCTCCATAAACACATCGATATGAGGGATGCAATTAAATGCAATCTGATGAGCAAAAGCTTCGATATGCAGCTCTTCGCCATCTAAATACTCACGAGATTGCGTAAACAACTCATCCATCGCCTTGGCACCAGCACCCGATGCAGCTTGATAGGTGCTCACAACCACCCTAGTAATCTTAGAGATGTCATACAGGGGCTTTAGAGCTACAACCATTTGAATAGTTGAGCAATTGGGATTAGCAATAAGTCCCTCATGCTTAAGGGCATCCTCGGGATTTACTTCGGGAACCACCAGTGGAACCCCATCTTCCATACGAAAGGCCGAAGAATTATCGATCATCACAGCACCTGCCCCTACCACATGAGGCCTCATCTGCTGCGAGATACTCGAACCAGCTGAGAACAAAGCTATATCAATGCCCTGGAATGAGTCTGGAGTCATCTCTTGAACCTCTAGCTCAGTTCCCTTAAATGGCAGCTTTTTGCCAGCACTTCGCGAACTTGCAAGTGCAACAAAACGGCTAGCGGGAAAATCTCTCTGCTCCAACACCTTGAGCATCTCGCGTCCGACTGCTCCTGTGGCACCGCATACTGCTACAACCGGATTAGCCGGCATTTCCTTGTTCCAAGCCATTGTTACACCTCTAACTTTCTCTTGAATCTTGTAAAGGCAAAACTTAAGCGCCTCTGGTACCTCTAGCACCTCAACATCTGTACCTCAACGCTTACGCGCTTCAGCATCTGCGCCCTTGGCACCTCAACATCTGCACCTCAGGCACCTCAGCATCTGCCTCTGGCGCTTCAGTATCTGCACTTCAACGTCTACCTACCCTTTTCTGCCTTAGCGGCAAGCTCCTCACTCGAAAGCTGTGTCTCTTCAAAGATGGCATCCGAATCCAAACCAAAGGCGGTATGCAGACATTGAACAGCCTTTTGTGCAAAGGATTCATCGATAACCACCGAAACTCTAATAGGTGATGTTGATATAAGCGAAATATTGATGCCATTTTCTGCAAGCACAGTAAACATCTTGGCGGCAATACCTGGGTTGGTCTTCATTCCAGCACCCACAAGCGAGATCTTAGAAATCGACTTGTCGATGAGGTAACTGCGCGCTCCTAGATCAGACACCAGCTCATCAAGCAGGCTCATAACCTTAGAGAGATCTCTAAGTGGAGTTGTAAATGACAGGTCTGTCATGCCATTTTCGGAAACATTCTGAACGATCATATCCACGTTGGCCCCAATCTCGGCCACAGAGGAGAAAACTTTAGCGGCTACTCCCGGCTGATCAGGCACATCTCGCAAAGTAACCTTAGCTTCAGAATCATCGTGTGCAATTCCCGAAATAACTGCCGACTCCATCTCCGGCACCTCCTTAACTATAGTGCCCGGTTTATCACTAAATGCCGAACGGCAATGAACTTTAACTCCAAAATTTCTAGCAAACTCAACAGCTCGAGATAGCAAAACTGCCGAGCCACTATCGGCAAGCTCAAGCATGTCTTCGTACCCAATAACATCAATCTTTCGAGCTCTGGGGCAAACTCTAGGATCAGTTGTGTAAACACCTTCAACATCTGTGTAGATCTCACAAAGATCAGCACCTGTGGCAGCGGCTATTGCTACAGCAGTTATATCCGATCCACCACGTCCAAGTGTGGTGATATCCCCCGCTTTTGTAACACCCTGAAAGCCCGCAACTATGACAATGCCACCCTTGTCCAATTCATGCAGAATGCGATCTGATTTAATCTCGCGAATCTTGGCCTTAGAAAAGGCAACGTCTGTCACAATTCCAGCCTGGCCGCCTGTTAAAGAAATTGCATGATGACCCATGCCTTCTACCGCCATGGCCATAACAGCCATAGAAATTTGCTCCCCTGCCGAGAGAAGCACATCCATCTCCCTGCTCGACGGGTTCTCGTTTACTGCATGCGCAAGCTTAACAAAGTCATCCGTGGACTTGCCCATGGCAGATACCACAGCAATGACCTTATCACCTGCCTCACGCCGCTCAATAATGCGCCTTGCAGCTCGTTTAATTCTCTCTTCGTTTGCGACAGAGGTGCCGCCAAATTTCATTACAACAAGAGGCATCCCCAAAAACCACCCTCAAAAAATCTAAATCGCTAAATCGCACATGCCGAATCGCACGTGTTTTGACTATAGAAATAAAGACCACAGAAATAATAACCAAGATAGGGCCCTGCTGGAAACTGAAGATTTTTACCTTCCGTAAAGGGAGCGTTCTGCTCATGCTATTCATCTCGCAAAAGTACAAAAAAGTACAAAGATTTAGATTGAGTTGCATTCAACTTAAGCGCATAGATGCCCGGCCATGGACAGCTAAGCACAAAAACAGAATTAATGGGGGATTAAAAGACAAACTCAAAGTAAATTAGGTGTTGAAAATATTCGAACCGGCACTCGAAAACATCCAATATTTGCCAGGATGGGATGTTCTCGAGCCGGTTCGATAAGGAGCTGTCGCAACACAAACCATGTTGGCTCACCATGTTTTGCATCGCTCATATATTTGACATGGTCTATTATATCAAGGGTCTCTCTGAGTACCCAAAGACTAATGTTTAATCCGGCGAACGGTTTGGATCCGGCGAACGGTTTGGGCGATATAGAATAATCAGGCTGCGGCGCTTCTTAAGGTTGAGGAGATAATTTAAACGGCGGGACACCGCCTGATGCCTGACAGGAGAATCACCAAATGTGGAGCGGATGTCATCCTAAAAGCGACAACGACTTAAATGAATGTGCAGAGTTAGGTAAAAGCCTGTCTAGAATGTCTCAGCCGACAATCCTTGCCATTCTTGCACAATCAAAAAAACCCCTTCACGGATATAGGATTGTCAAACTAGCTGCAGCATCTCCAATGTTTGGCGGCAGCAAACCCGACGCAGCAGGCATCTATAGAACTCTTAAACGTATGGAGGAGCAGGAGCTGATTAGCGCGTCTTGGGACACTCCCGATACCGGTGCCGCCAAGCGTATGTTTACGCTTACAGACAAGGGAAGAAATTGTCTGCGTAGATGGATTGATGCGCTAGCCTGTTATTGCCTAACTATCCAAGATCTTAGACAGATGGCCTCGGATGCCTTGGGCATTGAGGTGCCAGAAGCTCCAAATTGCCAACACTAACAAACACTAAACTTAATCTGAGCGTCTACCCCAGCTTGCGCTTGCAATCAAACGACCAGCTCTAAGCTAGGCCTAAGCCAGGCCTAAAACCAGCACCAAACCAAAAGAATCGTTTGCGGAGCTATTAATGGCATATCATGCGACCAAGAAACATGTCTGCTAAACTTTAACAGCTCGACTGCGAAGTGCAATCTGACGTATAGGCCTTCTCTACAGCCGAGCTTACGGCTCCCATGCTATCGGGTGATGGCATTGCAAGGAGGTTTTGAAAAGTTGAGCGAGCTGCTGTCACAAGTTCAAACTGTGGCTATTTTTGGACTCAGCATTATTGTGGCGCTTTACATCATCACAATAGTCTGGGTTATTCATGATGCACCTAAAAGAGGTGTTTCGCCTGTTAAATGGGGGATCATTTCGCTTATCCCCTTTTTGGGAGCGCTGCTTTATTCGGCAATGCGGCCCAATATTCTTTTAGCCGATAAAGAAGAACAAGAGCTGGACTACCTGCTCAGGCAGCGCGAGTTGATGCGCTACGGAGAATGTGGACGTTGCAGCTATCCCGTTTGCGATGACTATCTGGTCTGCCCAAACTGTGGTTCTCAGCTCAAAAACTCCTGTTACAAATGCGGAAAGCCACTAGACCCAAGATGGTCGATCTGTCCTTGGTGTGCAGCGCCTGCTCCAAGTAAATCTGATAGAGCAGCAAGGCGCGGCGATACAGCATCTCAAAATTCACGCGAACGTCGTGAGTCGGCAAACGGCAATCGAAACCGTCGAACATCGGATAGAACCTACTAATATCCGAGGAGGCCCCATCGCGTCTAGCCCTAAGTTATCTGGGCCGTCCTTGCAAAAGCGAGTGCGGCCCTCTTTATTTCCAACTTGTATGAGAATCGAGGAGAAACAAAAGTGATAAAGATTAAGCTTCCCGATGGTTCACAAAAAGAATTTGAGCAGCCTGCGACTGTTTATGACGTAGCCGCAGAAATCGGTTCCGGACTTGCTCGAGCAGCCCTAGCAGGCAAGTTAGATGGCGAGCTGGTTGACCTGAGTCACGAAATATCAGATGACCAAACAGTCGAAATAATCACATCTAAATCTCCTGAGGCTCTCGATATCCTTAGACACTCAGCGGCCCATATCATGGCAGAAGCAATCAAGCAGCTTCATCCAAATGCACAGTTTGGAATTGGCCCGGCCATAGAAGACGGGTTTTACTACGATATTGAGATTGGCAGACCAGTAACACCTGAAGATCTAAACGAGATCGAAGAGCGCATGCATCAAATTGTTGCTGCAGACCAGCCCTTCTCTCGACGCGTGGTTTCTAAAGCCGAGGCCATAGAGGCTCTACCTAAACAAGAACTCAAATTTGAGTTGATAGACGAGCTTCCCGAAAATGCCCCCATCACCCTATACACCCAGGGAGACTTTACTGATCTTTGCCGTGGCCCCCACATCCCGTCTACCGGCAAGCTAACAGCCTTTAAGTTGATGAAGCACGCAGGGGCTTACTGGCGCGGAGATTCACAGCGACAGATGCTCCAGCGCATCTATGGAACTGCTTGGTTTTCGAAAAAGGATCTTAAAAATTATCTCACTAGGCTCGAAGAGGCCGAAAAGAGAGATCATAGAAAACTCGGGCGTGAGCTTGGCATCTTTACGATGGATCCCATGGCTGGTGTAGGTCTACCTCTATATCTTCCCAAAGGAGCACGAGTTATTCGCATTTTGCAGGAATGGCTGCGTCGAGACCTGTATGCGCGCGGATACGAAGAGGTAATTACTCCACATATCTACAATGCAGATGTTTGGAAGACCTCGGGACATTACGACTACTACCGCGAAAATATGTACTTCTTCAATATCAACGAGGGTAGCGAAGAAGAACCTCGTTATTCGGAGTATGGCGTAAAGCCCATGAATTGCCCTGGGCATGTGATGCTGTACAAGAACGACCTGCACTCCTATCGTGATTTGCCACTTAGATATTTTGAATTTGGAACTGTTTATCGTCACGAAATGAGTGGAGTTGTGCATGGGCTTTTGAGAGCTCGCGGCTTTACTCAAGACGATGCCCATGTCTATTGCGCACGAGACCAGGTAGTTGACGAGGTTGTAGCAATACTCGATTTGGTTGACCACATCATGTCTACCTTTGGCTTTAAGTATGAGGCCGAGATCTCAACTAGGCCCGAAAAGTCTATTGGCACCGACGACATGTGGGAACATGCAACCGAAGCCCTACGTCAAGCCTGCGCAAAGCACAAACTCGACTACGAGATCAACGAAGGCGACGGAGCATTTTACGGCCCCAAGATTGATATCAAGGTAAAAGATGCAATTGGAAGAACTTGGCAGTGCTCAACTGTGCAGGTTGACTTTAACCTACCCGAACGCTTTGGCTTGATTTATCGCACCGAAGATAATACCGACGAAAGACCCTGGATGCTTCATAGGGCAATCTTTGGTTCGATCGAGCGATTCTTGGGGATTTTGATAGAGCATTACGCAGGTGCTTTGCCGCTATGGCTTGCGCCTATTCAGGTTGCCATTATCCCTATTGCAGACAGACACTGCGACTACGCAAACGAAATTCACTCCAAAATTAGCGCCTTGGGTGGACGCGCTGAGCTTTATCAGCAAAATGAGCCTATGAAGGCCAAGATTGCTAAGGCTCAGCAACAAAAGATCCCCTACATGCTGGTGGTCGGAGATCGTGAGCAGCAAGATCGCACAGTGTCGGTAAGAGAGAGGTCTCAGGGCAACTTGGGAGATAGGCCACTGGATGACTTCCTCAAGATTATCGAAGAGTCGGTGCTCTAGTTTTTGAACCTTAGTTTTTGGGTTAGAGGCGATTTGAACTCTAGTTTGTGGCCTGCTGCAATAGCAGGCCACATTGCTACTCCAGGCCAAATCGCTACCGCCCCATGTTAAAGCAGAATTGACAGCATTGCCGGATGGGTGTGCAGAAGCCGCGCTGGACTCAAACAGTCCTCGCCAGCAATAGCCAGCAATAGCGATGGTTTTTAACATGAAGAATCGCTAAAACGGGGCTACAGCCAAATTAGAACAAAGGCAGGCGTACAGTAAAGGTGGTGCCATTTTCTGCATCGCTGCTTACGTCTATATTCCCGCCGTAACCAGTAACAATATTGTGCGCAATTGCAAGCCCTAGTCCAAATCCCGAACTTGAGCCAGACCCAGTGCGTGCCTTATCTCCCCTATAAAACCTCTCAAACACATGGGGCAAATCTTCTTCTGGGATCGGCTCTCCCCCATTGTTAACTTTAAGCACAGCCTGAGATCTTCCTTTAGCCAAGCTTACCTTTACAACATTTTGCAAAGCATCAGCAGACATCTCGTCTAAATTCAAAGACAAGCCAGCGTTTTTGATATCTGAGTCCTCAGCTGCACCTTTGGCATACTTAAGGGCGTTATCAAGCAGAATTCTCACAACTCGATCTACCTTCTCAAGATCACCCTTAATGTTTAAACCATCCTCAATCTCGCTTTCAAACTCAATCCCCCGTTCAAAAGCAAGTGCCTCAAACTGCAGGACATCCTTTTCGACAAGACCAGAAAGATCGATTTTCTCCAAATTGGCAGTATCTTCTTCGCCATAGCTCCCAGGCTCTGTTTGAGCTAGCAAAAGCAAATCCTGAACAAGGCCTTGCATCTTGATTCCCTCATCATGAATTCCATCGATCCACCGCATCTGCTCTTTGACTGTAGACTCTGGGTGCATTTTGACAATGTCACTGTCTGCAAGCATTACGGTGAGGGGAGTTTTGAGTTCATGAGACGCATCTGCGACAAAACGCTGTTGTGACTTCCAAGCATTTTCCACCGGTTTAACAGAAACTCTGGCAATAAAGTAACTAATAATCAAAAAGACAACAGCCGAAACAAGAAGCATAAGAGCCGAAAATGTTGCCCTAGATAAAACGGAGGAATTTAATCCCTCGGAATCTGCAAAAGCGATTCTAATTCCACCGGTAATTTCGCGGGTTTCGTACAGAAGACTGTACTCTTTAATCTCTCCTCTTTCTTCGTCGGAGGTCAGGATTTGCAACACCGAATCTACTAGGACAGCCTCGTTGACATAAACGTTATCGCTCCTAGAAACAATAAGCCCAGTATTGCTAACCTCTACGGTATAGACAATCACAGTGCCCTGATACAAGGCTCTGTTGTTAGACTCTATATTGCCCTCGCCATCATAAAACTCCATATCGGGAATATAGAGATCGCTTCCCCCTATATCCAAGGCATATCTCATTGCGCCTCGGATTTCATTTAGCTGGTGGCGATACATGTCAACATTAAAAATGAGAAGGATAAGAAAAAGCACTACAGTTAGCACAAGTGTGGCTACTAATGTAATACGTCGCTTAAAAGTTTTAAAAAGCTTTGTGGAAGTACTCCGCTTTATAAACAAAAGCTGCTCCTAAAACACGAAACGAGACTCGCTGCGTTTCTACCACAGACGAGTCTCGTAGTCTAGTTGAAGAACTTTCTCTTACCTATCTGCGTTTTTCTCCTGCATGCGATAGCCCAGCATACGCAATGTGGCTATCTCTACGTTGGTTCTAAGGTACTTCAGCTTTTTGCGCAAGAACGAAACATAAGCTTCTACACTGTTATCGGCTACCTCTGAACCCACACCCCACACCTTAAGAAGAATTTGCTCTTTAGAAAATGTGTGATTAGGGTTGGACATAAACAGTTTAGCTACCTCATACTCCCTGTAGCTAAGATGAACGAATCTGTTTCCGCATTTGAGTTCGCTGGTATCTAGGTTAAGTTCTAGATCCCCAAATTCCAGCTTTTCGTACACTACTTCCCCCTTCCTACGAGACATTGCACGAATTCTCGCTAGGAGCTCTTCGGGCTGAAAAGGCTTGGTCATGTACTGATCTGCACCGCTATCTAAACCGGTGACTTTGTCGGAAAGGGTGGTACGAGCGGTAAGAAGCAAAACTGGTGTCGAATTTCCAAGCTGCCTCATCCGCTGGACTACTTCGAAGCCGTCCATTTTGGGAAGCATAACGTCCAAGACCACAACGTCATACATTCCACTCATCGCATAGTCAAGTCCGGCCTGGCCATCAAAAACCGCATCGACACCATACCCAGAGTCGATAAGTATTTGCTTGAGCGCGGCCGCCAAACTCTCCTCATCCTCAACGACAAGTATGTTCATATATGCAAACCCCCTTTCGAAACTTCGACTCTAAATAAGTAAACTGAAGAGGAATTGAAAGAAGCTTACTTTTAAGGCTGCATTCTAATAAAGTAGAAAAAAATATTAGAACGCACTGTAATTCACAGGGTGATATATAAATTATTCATTGTTAACGAGCACGGAGTAGTAGATTGGTTTTCCTGCACAGGCATAGCAGTAGAAATGACCATCTATTTCAACATCACGACCATCAAGAACTCTTTCGCCACACTTTTCGCATTCTATTCGCCTAGAAGGCCTGCCGGGTGAATCTTTGGGATCTAATACGATTTTTACAGCTTGAACATCAAACATTTCTTCGTCTGTAAAGCGCTCAAAAAAGACGATTGGATCGTCATCATGCCCACAATGGCCTACTTCTTTGGGAGCGATTCTATAGGCTTTACCGGTAGAAATGTCCAAAAATGACGCAGCTAGCTTGCCGTAGTCGTACATCTTCAAGCGACGTTTGCCAGGATGAGCTCCAGCAACTACGCAAACAGCATCGGCACAGCACCTGTCGTTTTCTACAAAAACCACGATGTCACGAGCATCTTCAGATCCTTCAAGGCCAAAAAGCGAAAGGCCGAGCCTCGCCAATCTAGTTCCGATAACCTGTCCAGCGCACAGATGCCCATGAAAATCTACAGCTCTTTGAAGATCTTCTTCAAATGTTCTTCGCATAAAAAACTCCAATCGATTTAATTATTTAATTGTCACAGGAATTCCGCTAACCATTCGTACTACATTTGTAGCTTCTTTAGCAAGACGATTACATAGGCGCCCTGTTGCTTCTCTTGCTCGCCTTAATTCTGGAGTTGCGGGTATAATTCCGCTCCCTACCTCATTACAAGCTACAACTTCTTTGCCAAGCAACACATCAAACAAGTCTGAGGCCTTGCCTGGATCTTGCAATACCAAATCTTGAAGATTTACCAAAACAGGTCTGTCATCGATAAGAGCATCGGCTATAGAACTATCATCGTAGCCCAAAGATCTCACATAATCGCGCTTGCCAGATGCAGCAGCGCCAACAACTAGGATCATATCCACATCCTTCCTACAGCAAAAGCCAGTACAAGGTATGCAAGTTCTATTAGCTGCAGCAGATAGCCCGCAATATCACCGCTCATGCCGCCAAAGCGCTTTGTTGCCATTCGGTACACAAAAGCGCTAACAAGAACAGCAATGCAAAGCGCCCCTACGGCAGCAGGCCAACCAGCAAAGATTCCTAGAAGCACAACTAGCAGTACAAACATCATGGCAAGCGCTATAAATGCAGGTCTTTTATCGCTTGACTCCCTAAATGTTCCCAAAAGGCCAGTTTTAGAACTTCCCGGAAAAGCAATCGAAGCCATACCGCTAATTGTTCTTCCTAAAGCAGGCGAAATACAAATGCAAGCTAAAGACGGAGCCGTAATTTCTAGCTCCATTGCTATGGCAAATTGAATAATCAGATAGCTAGCTATGCCCATGCCCGCAAAAGCACCGATGTTTGAATCCTTCAGGATCTGACGGCGGCGATTAGGTTCTGCCCTACTAGCAATTGCATCTACAGTATCGGCAAAGCCGTCCATGTGAATTCCGCCACTCACAGCAAGAGGAATCAAAACCAAGCCTAATGCCCGAATGGCAGCCTTAAGGTCCAGCAAAGCACAAAGACTTACCCATCCCCAAAGCAAAAGGCCAACAGTAACGCCTATTAAGGGAAAGGCCGCCAAGGAGTAGCGCATGGATTTAGGGTTCCACTCAATCCTTGGCATAGGAACGATGGAAAACATCGAAAATGCCATCGCTATCGATCTAAGCAACGTCATAAAAGCTCGCCTTTTAACAGCAGAGGGATCCCACAAACTAACTCATAAACGTGATCCGATTGAGCAGCCAAGTCTATATTGGCCCTGCCTATCGCAAGTGCGTACTCGCGCGTCCCCTCGTCATAATCATCAAGATATTCCGAAGCTACATCGTTTGTAACAACTATCAGATTTTGACAGCGCTTAGCCAATTCGTTGATATCAGAGACTATTTTTGCTTGAACATCTCTCAAATTCCCAAATTCATCAAACATCTCATTGGACATTAGATTGCATAGACATTCGAGCAAAACTGTAGACTCGGGATCTACCACTACATTGATTAGATCAATCTGACACTCGATTGTTGTAAAACCCTTTGATGCTCTCATCTTTCGATGACGCTTAATCTTAGCTAGGCCTTCCTCACCATAAGGGCGCATGGTAGCTATATAAACAAGGTTTCCACCCAATCTAAGTGCCAGCTCTTCTGCAAAGCTGCTCTTACCACAGGCCGAACCTCCTGTGAGCAAAAACCTCATTTAAGGCCGCCTTCTCCACCCAGAGGAACATAGGCTTCGATGCCGGTATCTTCAAAGGTGACCATCTCGCGATAAACCCTTAACCCCAAATCCAGAAGGGCTATCGCACAAACCGCACCAGTTCCCTCGCCTAGCCTTAGACCTGCATCGATAAGAGGCTTTAAACCAAGCTCATCGAGCACCATTCTAGAAGCGCATTCGGCAGAAACATGACTAGCTATCATTGCAATTTCAGATTCAGGGCAAATACGTTTTGCAACAAGAGCAGCGGCAGACGAGATCAGACCATCTATGACAATGGGAACTCTATGTACTGCCCCGCCTATGAAAAGGCCGGCCATTCCAGCCATATCAAAGCCCCCAACTTTAGCAAGCACGTCCAATGCATCATTAGGGTCTGGCTTATTGGCCTCAATACCGTGCTTGATAACTTCAATTTTACGGAGCAAAGCCTCGTCGCTTAGCCCCGAACCCCTGCCAGTAACATCCTCAACAGGACACCCTAGCAAAACAGAAATCACAGCCGAGGAGGTGGTGGTATTTCCTATCCCCATCTCGCCCGTAGCTATAATTTGATAGCCTTTGGATGCAAGATCCCCCACAGCCTCTATTCCATGCATAACGGCCCTTGTGGCCTCTTCGTAAGTCATAGCAGGCTGATCGTAGAAGTCCTTGGTGCTCCTAGCTACACATACATCAATTGTGCCTGGAACCTCGGTAGCCATACCTATGTCGTATGGAAAGACATCGGCCCCTATTGCATGTCCCATTCTGCAAACTGAGGTCTGTCCAGTTGCCATGTTTCCTGCAACTACAGCAGTAACATCTTGCTCACTTTGCGAAATCCCCCGCGCTACAACTCCATTGTCTGAGCACATTACAGCTACTGCACGCTTGGATATATCCACTTTGTCTGTACCAGTTAGCCCAGCAATTCGAACGATGTCATCTTCGATTACACCCAAACTGCCAAGGGGCTTGGCAATCGAATCCCAATTAGATTTGGCTTTTTCGATAGCAGTAGCATCTGCAGGAAGAATGGAATTGCAGATAGATTTGAGAGATTGCAAGATAAAACTCCTATTCTTTGGGATTATGGGCCTAACAATTAGGTCCGACAATTATCCCACCATCAAGAAAAGACAACATTAGACAAAATGTGTTTGGCTAAAATGCGTTTGACTGATTGGA
>CAZOMM010000001.1:0-13748 GCA_964581165.1 uncultured Coriobacteriaceae bacterium | reverse complement strand
GAAGGGCCAATTGGAAAGGCTTATTAGAAGGGCCAATTGGAAGAACTGATTAGAAAAGCTGATTGGAAAGACCGATTGGAACAACCGATTGAAAGAGCAAAAGCAAACTCTATATCAATTCTGATTTAACACGGCAAACTCAAAAAGCTAAGAACGCAGATGGGAGGGCAATGCCTCCCATCTGCAAACTCCACACGCGAAGGGGAGGAGTAAAAAGCGTGTGGAGCAAAACCGTGGCTGTGAGGGCCACGTGCTACGAGATCATCAGAGGATCCTCCGAATACTTTTATGGTCTTTGATGGTAGCGGAAAAAAGACGACGGGGTTAATCGTCAGTGTGATGTTGTGCCCATAAGATTGTGGGCGCCGGTACCTTGAATATGCAATTAATCGGATATGGGGCTGTGGAACCATACCGTATTCAAAGGCGCAATACTCGTTACGACCATTTGAAAAGACTCCTGAGCAGGTCTTCTGACTACACGCCCCGCATTCATTTGGGAGGAATGCTCAAACCTCCAGCCTTCCCGGTTTCCCAGTGACATTAGGAGGCGAATAAAGGCGCTTACAGCGGCGGTACCGTTCGGGACTTTCACCCGATTCCCTCTTAGCCGCACAACAGCCTTAGCTGTGGCAGAACTCAGGTGTATTCGCTTGTCAAGGAACCGATGCTCTCGCGCGAGAAAAAGATAGCAGCTAGCAGGTTACAAAGTCAACGAATTGGGCAGCTTTTATGCCTGTTTAAAGGAATTGTTACTGCAGCACTGCTTGGCACTACTCAGCCTGCTTGGCATAGCCCTAGCCCCTAAAGCTGCAACGGGGGCATGTCCAAAAAATGTCCAAAAAATGTCCACGCCCCGTCACTGCCCGTCGCTGCCTAGCGCTGCTTAGTCGCTGCTTAATTTGAGAACTTAGCCCTAGCAGCCTCGATAAGAGTGGCTACGCCTGCTACAACATCATCGATTCTATAAGAGAGCTTCTCTTTACTTGCCCTGTCCTTAACCTCAACTGTGCCCTCAGAAACTCCGCGCTTACCAACAGTGATCTGATAGGGCCAGCCAATTAGATCGTTGTCATTAAATTTAACGCCTGCACGTTCGTCTCTGTCGTCTATTGCAACACGTATGCCTCTTTCGCAAAGTTCCTTGGCAATGCGCTCTGCCACAGGAAAGACAGTGTCATCTCCAACAGTTAGCGGAATTACAACAAGCTCAGCAGGTGCCACAGAAACTGGCCAGATAATCCCATGTTCATCGTTATACTGCTCAACTACTGCAGCCACAGTACGAGTTACACCAATTCCGTAGCAACCCATAATAAAGGGCTGCTCGCTGCCATCCTCGTCCATAAAAGTAGCATTCATCGACTCTGAATATTTGGTGCCCAACTGAAAGATCTGGCCAACCTCGATACCTCTTGCCTCTTGAAGCTCAAGACTGCATTCAGGACACATATCGCCTGGTTTGGCTACGCAAAAATCAGCCCAGCTGTCAACCTCAAAGTCTTTGTTTAGAGCAGCTCCCACATAGTGATAGCCATCTTCGTTGGCACCACAAACCCACTTTGAGATGCGCTCAAGACATACATCTGCATGTATAACAACACCGTCGGGCAGACCTACAGGCCCAATCGAACCTTTGTGTAGACCTGCGGCTTGCAAAGCTTCATCATCCAAAAGCTCAAAGCCCGGAATTTCATTGACAACCTTAATCTCATTGAGCTCATGATCTCCAGGAATAAAGACCGCATGAATCTTGCTGTCAGCGCCTCTGCCAACAAGGGCCTTAACTGTTTGCGATCTCTTAATTCCCAAAAACTCAGCCAAGTCTTCGATGGTATGCACACCTGGGGTCTCTATACGTGTAAGCTCATCGGCCTCATATTGCTCAGCCGCAATTACAGCACTAGCCGCTTCGGTATTGGCAGCATATCCGCATGAGCAATAAACCAATGCAGCCTCACCCGTATCTGCCAAGGCCATAAACTCCACAGAAGTCGAACCGCCAATCTGTCCAGAATCGGCAGAAACTGGCCTGTACTCAAGGCCGCATCGCCTGCACACATTCCCATATGCATGCCCCATCTGCTCATAATGCTGTTGGAGACACTCCTGACTTGCATGAAAGCTATATGCGTCTTTCATGATGAATTCTTTGGTGCGAAGCAAACCAAAACGCGGCCTTATTTCGTCGCGAAACTTAACCTGTATCTGGTAAAGCGAAACTGGCAGCTCCTTGTAGCTGCGCAGCTCATTTCTAATTATCGAAGTAATCAGCTCTTCGTGAGTAGGGCCTAGGCAAAATCCATGATCGCTGCGATCGCTAAGACGCATTAACTCAGGTCCGTAATCGTTCCAGCGTCCCGATTCATGCCACAGTTCGGCTGGCTGCAAAGCTGGCATCATAACTTCTTGTGAACCTATTGCGTCCATCTCTTCGCGAATAATCTCTTCTATGCGACGCAACACTGCAAAACCAAGAGGCAAGAATGTATAAATTCCACCCGAAACTTTGCGAATCATGCCTGCTCTAATCAGCAGCCTATGCGAAGCAATCTCGGCATCTACCGGATCTTCCTTAAGCGTTGGAGAATACAGCTCGCTCATCTTAATAATTCTGCTGATCAAGACAGAACAACTCCTCACAAAAACATACCGCCAAATTCCAAAAGCTGGCGGTATCCCCTAGCAAGCGCTAGAGGGCTAGTAAATTTGACCTTGTAATTCTAATGCAGGAAGCAAGCTTAAAGCTTGTCTATCTCCTCAAACAAAGCATCCACTATCTCGGACTCAGCAACTTTTCTAATAACTTGTCCGCGAACGAATATAGTGCCCTGTCCCCTGCCGGCAGCCATGCCAATGTCAGCATCGGCCGCCTCGCCTGGCCCATTAACAACGCAACCCATCACAGCAACTTTAATGGGCTTTTCGATTGATTGCAGTCTGTCTGAAACCTCATTGGCTATTGGAATCAAATCTATGCGAGTACGCCCGCAGGTAGGACAGCTAATAATCTCGGGAGATCGGCGACGAAGACCTAAGGCGGATAGAATTTCCCAAGCAACCTTAACCTCTTCTTCAACATCTGAAGTGAGAGACACACGCATTGTGTTACCAATGCCCTCAGAAAGAAGAATTCCTAGACCCACAGACGACTTGACAGTTCCTTGTCTTAAAGTACCTGCCTCTGTGATTCCAATATGCAAGGGAATATCTGGAAGTTTTTGCGAAAGCAAACGATAGGCCTGGATGGTTGTTTGGACATCGTGAGCCTTAGCTGAGACCACAATGTCGTAAAAACCTCTGGCCTCAAAATGCTCCACATAGTCGATAGCACTTGCCGCTAAACGCTCTGGCACCGACATGCCATCCATCTCAAGATACTTAGCTTCAAGCGAACCGGCATTTACACCTATCCGAATAGGAATACCAGCCTGAGCAGCCGCATCAATCACTGCATCGGTGCGAGACCAATCTCCAATATTGCCTGGATTGATCCTGAGTTTTGCTGCTCCCCTGGCTGCAGCCTCTATTGCCAGCCTAAAATCAAAGTGAATATCAGCCACAACCGGCAACACTGAACCCGAGCAGATTTCTGCAAAGTTATCAAGTGCAGAAGGCGAAGGAATTGCAAGTCTAACTATCTCACAACCTATTGCCGCTAGTTGCTCAATTTGCTTTAGAGCACCATCCACATCTGTTGGAGCTGTTGCAAGCATGGTTTGTACGGATACAGGAGATGCACCTCCCATGAGAACATCCCCTATATGCACCTGCCTTGTTTGTTCTCTAGGTAGTTTTTTTGGATTGTTTAGATTGCCTAGATTGTTTGAATTGCTTAGGTTGTTCAGACTGGCTGGATTGCTTGAATTGCCTAGATTGTTTGGATTGCTTGCACTTGGCATGAGATCTCTCCGGGCAACTAGATTGGGAAGGTACCAAAAGCAAGATTGATGATATCTTGACCCATCACCACTACAAACAGCAGCAGAAAAGCTGCCATACCAAGCGAGGAGTAGACACTAATAGCACGTTGAGAAAGTAGCTTGCCACGTAGTTTTTGAATTGTCTCTACTACAATTCGGCCACCATCTAGTGGCATCAAGGGCAGCAGATTCATCAAACCAATTGACACAGAAAGCATTCCTGCCAGCCAAGCAAAGCTGACAAATCCAACTTCGGCAGCTTCTCTAGCTACAACCGAAACTCCAATTATCGAGCTAGACTGACTCACGGTATCCAAAGCTGTTGCCGGGTTAAATAGGCTGACCACAGCCATAGCTACCTGAGCAATATAGCTCATCGAGATGCCTAGGGCCTCTTCTATCGAGTACTTGATGTTTTCGACCCCAGCAGTAACTCCAATAATCGCCCTGCCGGTCTCCTCAGACATTTGGGCCTGCATCTGGACTTCGGTCTCAACGCCGTCACGCACATAGCCTATCGTTAAGGTCTGACCGTCTTGTACGTCTTCCATGGCAGCATAAAACTCTTCCCAAGAGTCCACCGCAAGCCCATCAACAGAAACGATGGTATCTCCAGCGAGCATTCCAGCAGCTTGAGCAGGAGAATCTTCAGCCACAGCAGAGATAGTTGTCGAGGCAACATTTGTGCCATGTAGACATAGCACCAAAGAGATAACAATGATGGCTGTAAGAAGATTTGCAATGGGACCACCTGCACAGATAACCACACGTTTAAACCAGCCGATAGACGTGTAGGTGTGGGTTTTTTCGGATGCAATAAAAGCTGCAGGATCATTGAGCGGCCGTGGAGTTCCAGCTTCAAACTCTGCTGTTTGAGGAGTTACATACTTAAAGCTGTCGTGATCTATCTTGACTCTCTCAACAGTGCCCCACTCAACAAGTGCAGCTAAGCTCTCGTCTACATCAAAACCCAGAGCCGCAGAGGCTGCTTCTAGATCCTTCGAATGAATCTCGCCATACCTATACACAAGAGCTGCAGCACGGGGAAAAGTTGACTCATCGGCCCAAACATCCATCCCAGCAATACGCGCATAGCCACCAAGCGGTATAGCAGTTACCCCAACGCGGGTTTGCCCACCTTTGCGCCTAAAGCCCACGCTTGGCCCGGGAAGACCAAGCATAAATTCTAGAACGCGAACCTTAAACATGCGTGCGGCCAAAAAATGTCCACCCTCGTGTATAACTACGATAATGCTTAGAAGTACAACTCCCCAAAATATCGTCAATAAGACATCGATCATAGGCTGCCTCCGAGTTTAAGCAGGATCTCGCCAGCCTTACTACGAGCCCACAGATCATGCTCTAAGAGCTGATCTATCGACTCCACCTTTTCTCCCCGATGAGCCTTAAGAGTTTGCTCAACTGTTTGTTCTATGTCCAAGTAAGCGCATCGCCTATCCAAAAAAGCTGCCACAGCTACCTCGTTGGCTGCATTTAACACAGCGGGTGCAGTTCCTCCCTCGCGACCTGCTGCAATTGCCAAGTCCAAGCAGCCAAAAGTGCTTGTATCCGGTTCTTCGAATGTCAGATCCCCAAGCTGCCTAAAATCGATAGCTTTAAGTGGGGCTTCCCATCTCTTGGGGTAGCTTAGCGCGAACTGTATAGGGATGCGCATATCGCTTGTTCCTAAGTGAGCTTTAATCGAGCCATCGGTATACTCGACCATAGAATGAATACAACTCTGAGGATGAACTACCACCGTGATGTGATCAAAGTCGCAGCAAAAAAGGTGATAAGCCTCTATAACTTCGAGTCCCTTATTCATAAGAGTTGATGAGTCAATGGTGATTTTAGGCCCCATAGTCCAAGTTGGATGAGCTAGTGCGTCCTCTACTGTAACTTCCGTGAGTTCTTTTCTGGTCTTGCCTCTAAAGGGTCCACCAGAGGCAGTTATCCATATACGCTCAACACAGCTCTCAAACTCTCCGAGCAGACACTGGAAAATTGCAGAGTGCTCAGAATCCACAGGAATGAGTTGGTCGGGGCTGGTCATTTTCATAAGGATTTCACCGCCAACTACCAGTGATTCCTTATTAGCCAAGGCCAAGCGTCTCCCAGCTGCCAAACACGCATAACTGGCTCTTAGTCCAGCAACTCCGACCATAGCATTTAAAACCATATCTTGCCCAGAAGGCTGTGACATGGGATTTGCACTGGCAAGATCTACAACAGCATCAGGACCAAAACATACCTCTACTCCATCGTCTAGCAAATCCAGAGCAGGGTGATCTCGCATAGACTCATCAGCTATCGCCAGATAACGCACACCAAAACTCTTGGCCTGCCTAACAAGCTGATCCACAGAACGATTTGCACTTAAAGCTGTGACTCTAATCTCGTCTGGTCTTTTTGCAGCTATATCTAGGGCTTGCCTGCCAATAGAACCTGTTGAACCCAAGATTGTTAGATCTATCCGAGTCACTGCTTCTCCTCCTTGTGTAAACATAAACAAGGGATACAAAAGCCATTCGAGCTACATCAAAGCATGCAAGAACGGGCTTTAAAACAACTGAAAGAAAACGCAGCCGATTGCGAAAGCTGGATCGCAAAAGCTGGATTGCGAAAGCCAAATTGCAAAAGCCAAGTCGCGAGAACCAAATCACGAAAGCCAAATTGCAAAACAAAAAGCCAAGTCGTAAAAACTAAAGCGCAAAAGCCAAGTCACAAAAACTAGATCGCAATAACTCCCACAATGATAAGACACAAAGCAGATGCAGCCGAACCCATAATCAAAGCGTCACAGCGATCCAAAAAGCCACCGTGTCCTGGCAACAAAACACCAGAGTCTTTTTTCCCTGCAGCTCTCTTAACTCTAGACTCAGCCAAATCACCAAGCACAGAAAACACTCCTGTTATAAAACCACAGATGGCAGCGGCAACAAAACTAAGGCTTACACCTGGAATAAAAGGAAATGCCAACCAAATAATCACAGATCCAATGAGACCGGCCACACAGCCCTCCCACGACTTTTTGGGAGAAATGCGAGGAGCCATTCTGTGGCGCCCCAGCCTACTGCCCCACACATAGGCCATAGTGTCGTTGGCCCACACCGAAAAGACCACGCCCACAGCAAGTAGACCTCCCCAAAAACCCTCTATACCCATCCTGATAATCACTATCGAGCTGAGCATAAAGCCCGTATACAGTGCTCCAAACACCGTAACGGCCACATCGGTTATGCGGGCCTTTGGGTAAGCCACATGCCAAATCATAGACACCACAGTAAGAATTACTGTTAGTAAGAGCATTCCTTTTATCCCAATCCAAACATATGAGAGTGGATACAGGGCTGCACCAACAAGACCTATCCATTCGTTTGGAAGCTTGGCATCTGATCTAAGAAGTGCAAAAAACTCAAAAGCGCAAAAGGCGGTTAGAACTGTTGCCAAGATCACCGTTGAGATGTCGCTTAGCAATAAGCACAAAAGTACAGCAGCAGAAAAGATAAGGCCGGTCTTAAACCGTCCAGTAGACTTACGTTCAGGCTCTTTGCGCCCAGATTCTTTACGTCCAGACTCTTTTTGTTCAGGCTTTTTACGTCCAGACTTATGCTGCGTATTAGCTTTATTTTTGCCCTTGGAACTTCTAGGCACTTACCCTACCAAACCTTCTATCGCGCAATTGATAATCCAAAACAGCGCGCATCAACTCAAACTTGTCAAAGTCGGGCCAAAGCACGTCTGTGACATAGAGTTCTGAATAGGCGCTTTGCCATAAAAGAAAATTACTCAACCTAAATTCGCCACTGGTTCTAATAAGTAAATCTGGATCAGGAATAGTAGATGTGTACAAACTGTCCGAAACAAACTGCTCATCAATCGAATCTATATCAAGATTTCCTTCTGCAGCCTGCTGGGCAATATTTTTAACGGCGTTTACTATCTCGTTGCGAGCCCCATAATTAACAGCCAAGACAAGAGTCATCCCCTTGTTCTCGCGAGTTCTGGAGATAGCATCTTCAAAGGCCTCCCTAGTCTCACTAGGAAGCGCCTCCATATCGCCAATCAGCTTTACCCTCACGTCTTCTTCATCGAGGCCACAAATCTCTGCAATCATGGTGTGAGCAAAGAGATTCATCAAAAGATCAACCTCGTCAGCAGGCCGATTCCAATTTTCGGTGGAAAAGGAGTAGATGGTGAGATAACGGACTCCTATGTCACTGCATGTTCGAATAGCAGCACGAACACCCTCTATGCCAGCCTCATGACCTCTGCTCCGAGGAAGTCCTCGACTCTCAGCCCATCGTCCGTTGCCGTCCATAATTATCGCAATATGCACAGGCACCCTGTCTGGATCGTAGCGATCTAAGTTCAAGCCTAGATCGGTGGCCTGATCTCCAAGATAATTCCTGAGCTGTTCCAGTGGCATACCCAAGGCTAGATCTCCATGACCTCTGCTTCTTTGCGAGCAAAAATGTCGTTGACTTTAGCAACGTATTCATCGGTAAGCTTTTGGATCGAAGTTTGCGCTCTGCGCTCGTCATCCTCGGTGATCTCTCCAGCTTTACGAGCCTTTTCGAGCTTGCTATTGGCATCTCGTCGCGTATTACGAATGGAGACCTTGGTTGACTCAGCATACTTGCTGCACTGCTTAACCAATTCCTTGCGCCTCTCTTCGGTAGGAGCAGGAAATGGCAAGCGTATCGAGGATCCATCATTGCTAGGAGTGATTCCAAGGTCACTGGATTGAATGGCCTTCTCAATAGGGCCAAGCAGTGATTTGTCCCAAGGTTCCACGATTAACATATGAGCCTCGGGAGTTTTGATCGAAGCAACTTGTGTAATTGGGGTAGCTGCCCCGTAGTAATCGACCGTGATGTGTTCGAGATTTTTAGCCGAAGCTCGGCCAGTTCTTACGGTCGAATAATCTCCGGATAAACTTTCTATTGCCTTATCCATAGCATTTCGCGCGGCATCGATAACTTCTTTGCTCATTGGATATGCATCCTCCTGACCAAATCCTACCGGGTCGTACAAAGTCCAGCGGCTTGTGATAAAGACTACGGTGGCAAAAATGACTAGTGCCCGTCTGTCACTAGTGCCGCCACCAGCGCCCGTCCACCATGTCTCCGCCATGTCTATTCAGCCATTATAGATTAAGGCCTCCAAGCAAAGCGGTGGCTGTTAAAGCGGTGGCAGCTGTTTTATCACTAAGCTAACTTACAGACGCTCCCACAGCTGCAATACTCACGACCGCAGCTACCCACAGCTACAAATCAGCTAACAAAGCAGCAGCTGCAGCCAAAAACCCGCAGATGCGTCTACAGCTATTTTTAGCTGAGTTCTAACAAGCTACTCCACAACGGTTCCTACAGGCTCTCCCTTTAGAGCCCTGTACATACTCCCCTCTTCATTGAGATTAAACACAATCATAGGCATTTGATTATCCATACAAAGAGAGGTGGCTGTTGAATCCATCACGTGAATCTCGCGAGTGAGAACGTCTAAGTAAGAGATCCTATCAAACTTAATCGCGTTAGGGTTTGTTACAGGATCAGAATCGTAAACGCCATCTACCTTAGTGGCTTTAAGCATACACTGAGCGTTGATTTCGCAGGCTCTAAGCGCTGCTGCTGTATCGGTGGTAAAGTAGGGGTTCCCCGTGCCTGCCGCAAAGATAACAACGCGACCCTTTTCGAGATGTCTCTCGGCTCTACGCCTGATATAAGACTCGGCAACCTGCTGCATTTCGATCGCGCTTTGTACCCTTGTAGTGACCCCTATGCGTTCAAGAGCTTCTTGCAGAGCAAGAGCATTCATTACGGTGGCAAGCATTCCAATAGAGTCGGCCTGTGCTCTGTCCATTCCATCGGCACTTGCTGCCATTCCACGGAAAATATTCCCACCACCAACAACTATCGCAAGTTCGAGCCCGCCATCTACAAGCTGCTTTAGCTGCTTTGCTATTGTGGTAAGAACCTTGGGGTCGATTCCAAAGCCAAGGTCACCCATGAGAGCCTCGCCGGAAAGTTTGAGCAAAACACGATCGTATATAAATTCACTCACCAATAATCCTCCGTCCTGATCCTTGCTTTAACTCTGATCAGGAAGTGAATATACCAAAAGCTTTCCAAGCATCCAAAATACTGACATTACAGAGACAAAGCATTAGAAAAAATACACACATAATGTTGGCTGTGTTTGTTTTGACTTGTGGGAAGCATAAGTTCGAGCTTATAGGAAGCCTAAACTCAGGCTTTAAGGAAGCCTATACACAAAGAGGACAGGATTACGTATTTGTGGTAGCAACCCTGTCCTCACAATAAATTAAGTTTGTGTGCCTAAGTTTATGTGCCGCAGATATGTTTTACGCAACGTTTTGATGCAACTATTTGGTGTAATGCTACAGCACAACGTTATGGCGCAACGCTTTAGTGCAACACCATGGCGCACCATAGGCACACCTAGCACACCATGAACAAATCCCCTAGTCGTGAGCTCCTAGTGCATAGCGCTCAAAAGCCACAATTGAGATCTCGTCGGAGCAGGCCTTAGAAACTTCCTTCATGAGTCCGCCGACGGTCTTGTCGCCGTCTTTAACAAAGTCCTCTTCAAGCAGGCAGTTCTCCTTGTAATACTTCTCCATACGACCTGTGGCAATCTTTTCCTGAATGTTTTCGGGTTTGCCAGACTCAGCGGCCTGAGCCTTGTAAATCTCCATCTCATGAACCCTAATATCCTCGGGAACATCCTCACGAGAGATAGAAACAGGATTCATAGCAGCAATCTGCATCGCTATATCCTTAGAAAAAGTGATGAACTTTTCATCGGATGCAGTTGCCGGATTGTTAAAGGCAAACTTAACAAGAATGCCGATCTTGCCATTCATGTGGCTGTAAGTCGAAATGTAGCCTCCATCGGCCTCCATACGAACAATGCGGGAGATCTGCATGTTTTCTCCCAGCTTATGAATTGCATCGGCAAGAATTTCCTCAATAGTTTGACCATCAACCGAAATCTGCTTAAGCGCCTCAATATCAGCGGGAGCATCATCGAGAACAGCCTGAGCAATCTGAGTTGCATAGGCTCTAAAAACTTCGTTTGTACCTACAAAGTCGGTCTCGCAGTTAAGCTCGGCCATAGCTGCAACGCTATGATCGTCATTAGCAATCACCATAACGGTTCCCTCGTTGGTGGCACGACCAGCCTTCTTGGCTACAGCAGCAAGACCATGCGTACGCAAAATGTCTACTGCCTTGTCCATATCGCCATCGGCCTCTACGAGGGCCTTCTTGCATTCCATCATTCCAACGCCGGTCATCTCGCGAAGTTCCTTGACCATGGCTGCCGTAACATTAGCCATACTGTCCCTTCCTTTCAAAAAAGCTGAACTTTCTCAGCTCACTGTTTAAACAATTACACGTATTTACTCAGCTACAGGATGTATTTACTTGCCTGCAGGGTGTATTTACATTTACTCGGCTGCAGGAGCTTCGGCGCTCTCAGCAGCAGGAGCATCAGCTGCTGCCTCTGCGGAAGCTTCAGTCTCTGCACTTGCCTGAACCTCAGTTGCCGCTTCGACTGTCGTCTCAGCCGCCACCTCAGCTGCTGCCTCACCCTCGGCAAAATCAGACTCATCCACAGGCTTTGCACCCACACCTGCAAGCACAGCCTCTGCAATAAGCTCGCTAACAAGTGCAATCGAACGAATTGCGTCATCGTTAGAGGGGATGCCATAATCGACTTCATCAGGATCGGCATTGGTGTCGAGCATACCTATAACAGGAATTCCCAAACGACGAGCCTCTCTAACAGCAATCTCCTCGCGATTTGTGTCTACAACAAAGATGGCCTGCGGCAGCGTCCTCATATCACGGATTCCATTAAGGTTGTTCTGCAACTTCTCAAGCTGCTTGTGGAGTTTAATTTGCTCCTTTTTGGGAAGAGCAGCCATGCGGCCATCGACATCCATTGCCTCTAGTTCCATCATGCGACGAACACGCTCGGAGATGGTAACAAAGTTGGTGAGCATTCCACCCAACCAGCGCGAGTTCACATAAGGCATATTGCAGCGCTCTGCATTTTCTAAGATGGTCTGCTGAGCTTGCTTTTTGGTTCCAACGAACAGGATCTTTCCGCCGCGCTGGGCAATATCAGAAACAAAGGAGTACACCTCATCTAGGGCATACATCGTCTGCTTTAGATCGAGAATGTAAATGCCATTGCGCTGGGTAAAAATGTACGACTTCATTTTGGGATTCCAGCGGCGGGTCTGATGACCAAAGTGAACACCAGCGTCCAAAAGCGACCTGATCGTAATTGCTTCCATGTTCTTTCCTTTCGATTCGTTAAGCTTCTGCTCGGTTCATCCCCTTATACGCAACCTATTGGTCACTAGCGCCAAAGGTCCCCGAACATGCAGATTTCAAAAACAACTGAGCGAGTATAGTCGCCCGTCTAGCAGCTTTTCAAGGCTAGACAGCAACTCTTCGCGCATACGGCTAATGAAGGTGAAGGTGAAGTGTGGCTCGTAAGCTATCCGACTTGATTACTTAACGTAAGCGGGATAGATGTCAAAGAATCACATTAGCATCAACCAAGGTGAGTATGTTTTTTTGCCACTTCCTTTTCGAAAGCATCATTTTCTAAAGGGATTAGATCGGCGTTTGTATATTTGGACAAACTACCTGTAGTAGCTGTAGATTTTGCGATTCTAAACGGCATTCCTTGGGCTTTGATGCTTTGTACGGCAAACATTCTGATCGCTTCTGCAAAAGAAGTGCCAAGATCACGGTAGAGATTTTCTACTTCTTCTTTAAGCTTGGTGTCCATACGAACTTGTACCAAACCATCTTTTGCCATATGTCATCACCTCGTCATCAATGCCAATTCATAATTGTAGTACTGTAGCGTTACATGAGATCGGGGTTTGCAAACAATAAACATCCACCTGCATAACTAAAGACTTTAGAAGCTTCTTCTCGCATCTTTTTGAGCTACCCAAACTTGTACTCTTGGTACGAAGACACTAACTCTAGCGAAGATCATCACGAGAATGTGCACAAAAATCCTTAACGGGCCTAAGTTTGAGAAGATAAATACCTTGCAATCCAATTTCTAGGATTTGGATCCCGTTTAGATTTGGGTTAGAAGATTGCCCAGTCATCAGTTGAATTGAGCTTGGAAACCTCAAGTTATTTATTTAGATTCTTAGTTCATCATAGGTATTAGAGGTGCTTCGCCACTTCTGGCAGCCCCGATGGAAGGGGGTGTCGCCTATGGTTCGTTTAATTGCCGAACTTTTACGAGTTTTGGCAGAAACGATCCTGCAGGTCCTCGACCTGTTGGATCAACGAAAATAAATAAAGCGTAAAACCTACGGGTTCTACGCAAATTTGTTTAGTTGATTTCAATTGCGTTGTTGGGAGGAGGTGAGCGAACGGTCTTGTTGGAATGGATGAGCCCCGCTCTTAGACTTTAAAACTGCGGGGCTCCGAATTCTAAAGGGGCTGCCCGTCGCGGCGGGGCACCTTTCAAGAAATCATAGCATGTCCTAGGAGATGTGCCCCCATAAGCTTTATGGAGATTTAAACCTAGGACATGCTTGTTGTTGTCTTGCTGTTATCTTGCCGAAGAAAGCCTTATAACAAAACTAGCTTAATCCTTAGATGGGTAGCCTAGTTGCAACCTGCATTGATGCATCCACACATCAGATTGGATCTCCTAAAGAGGCCCTTAGATGCTCCACGCGTTTTACCTTTTTGTACTTTTGTGCTCCAACAAATACAGCTGTTGCGCTACCGACAATTGATAGTCCAACCACCA